>DATNLV010000116.1:0-11491 GCA_035602665.1 Bryobacteraceae bacterium
TCCTGGTGAACGAAGTCCGCAAGCCGCTGGAGTAGCCCTGGCATGTAGCCCTGGCGCCCGGCTGCGGGGTGGGGTGTTGTACAATTTGAATTCAACCCTTCGGGCGCGTAGCTCAGTTGGTTAGAGCGCCTGCTTCACACGCAGGAGGTCACAGGTTCGAGTCCTGTCGCGCCCACCATTCAAAACAAGAAGATACAGGGCTCTACGCCAACCACGGATCGTGTAGCCTGGCCTCGGGCGTCGGCACGGCGCACACCCACACGTTCACGGGCAGCGGCGTTCCCGCGGTACTTCAGAAGATAGCCGCGCCTTACGAACCCTGACCGGTTCTGGCTGGCGGCGCGCCGCTTCCGACGGTATCAAGCCATTGCGGACTTTACCTTCTCGGCGAGCCCGCGGGAGGTGTAGGGCTTCTGGATGAAACCGATGATCCGTGGCCCAGGGAAAGCCTTCATCGTCTCTATCTCGCTGAAGCCGCTCGAGACCAGAATCTTTACCTCGGGCCGGATCTTGCGCAGTTCCGGAAAAGTGTCTGCGCCACTCATCCCCGGCATGCTCGCATCGAGGATGACCAGTGAGATGTCACCAGGGTGTCTCTTGAACGTGTGGATAGCCGCCGCTCCGCCATCCGCGAGGAGAACCTTGTAGCCGTGCCGTTCCAGCGCCCTTTTCGCCAGGTCTCGCACCATCGGTTCATCGTCTACCACCAGAATCGTGCCGGTCCCAATGAGAGCCGCATTCTGGGCTGCAACCTGCGCGACCGCAGCGGCGCCCTCCGCCGCGGGGAACAAAACCGTGAAGCAAGCGCCTTGGCCGGGCACACTGCTCACGGTAATCGCCCCCTTGTGCCCCCGCACAATGCCGGCGACTGCCGCCAAGCCGAGTCCGCGGCCCTGGAACTTGGTCGAAAAGAACGGATCGAAGATCCTGGCCCTGGTCGCATCGTCCATGCCACAGCCCGTGTCTCGCACTTCGAGAATCACGTATCTGCCCGGAGAAAGCTCGGTTTCGAGGTTGCGCCGGATATAGGATTCGTCCACGCCCTGAACGCGCGTCTTGACCGAGATCATGCCCGCATCGCTACCCATCGCCTCTGCCGCGTTCAGAACCAGGTTCATGAACACTTGCTGCATATGACCCCGATCGGCCTCGATGGCCGGAAGGTCCGGATCCAGCGCAAGGTGCAACGCAATCTTCTTGGAAATGGAAGGTTGAACCAGGCCGGTCATCTCGGGGATCAGATCCGACAGGTTCAGTGGCTCAACCATGAACTGACCCTTGCCCGCATAGGCAAGCATCTGCCTGGTCAAATGGGCCGCCTGCTCGCCGGTCTTGACGACCCTCTCCAGGAGTTCGCCGGCGGGACTGCCCGGCGGCAGGACATCCTGCGCCAGGCTTGCGTTGCCAATGACTCCCACCAGCAGGTTGTTGAAATCGTGCGCAATGCCGCCGGCCAGCATGCCGATGCTTTCCAATTTCTGCGCCTGGCGGAAATGCTCCTCCGCTTTCTTTCGGTCGGTGATGTCGGTTATCAGGGCCAGCGCCAGGCGCATTCCACCTTGCTCGACAAAGCTGAGGCTGATCTCGAGCGGGAATTCACTTCCGTTCTTCCTGCGGCCCCAAAGATCGAGCCCCAGTCCCATTAACCTCGTGCGCGGGTCGGCGAAGTACTGCCGCTGATGCTCGAGATGCGCGGCCTGGCGCCCTTCCGGCAAAAGGATATCCAGCGGCCGGCCGAGCAACTCATCCCTGCCGTAGCCGAATATCTCCTCAGTCTTGAAGTTGACAACGGCAATTTGGCCCTTCTCATCGACGGCGACGATACCCTGCGGCGCCGACTCCAGCAGGGCTCGAAACCGGGCTTCACTGGCTGCCAGCGCCTCTTCGGCTCGTCTGCGCTCGCGGCGGCTCCCGGCATCGCGCAGTTCGCGCTCCACCGCCGGCCCCAGGCGCGCCAGCTTGTCCTTGAGCAGGTAATCGTGCGCGCCGGATTTCATCATTTCGACCGCCACGTCCTCGCCCATCCGGGCGGACACGACAATGAAGGGAATGTCCAGGCCCGAACTCCGGAGGATCTCAAGGGCCGCCGGCGCGCTGAATTGCGGCAGGTAGTAATCCGCGATGATCACGTCCCAATCCCGCTCCGCCAGCGCCGCGCGCATCCCGGCCGCGTCTTCCACCCGTACCCAGTCCACCCGGCGGTGCGATTTCTCCAGCGCGCGCACGATCAGCGCGGCGTCGCTTTCCGAATCCTCAATCTGCAAAAGGCGCAATGACTCGCTCATAGCGGAGCTACTTCACTGTCGGCGGCGCCTCGTTCAGGACCAGCCAATATAACCCCAGTTGCTCGACGGCGGCGGCGAACTGGCGGAAGTCCACCGGCTTGCGGATGTAGCTGTTGGCCCCCAGTTCGTATCCCGCGGCCACGTCCTGCTCCTCCTTGGACGTGGTCAGGATAACCACCGGCAGGCGCCTGGTGCGCGCGTCGGCGCGGATTCGCCGCAGCACGTCCAAGCCGGAGACCTTGGGCAACTTAAGGTCCAGCAGGACCAAAGATGGCAGGTCCGCGGCATCCCGACCCGCGTACGCGCCCTCGGCCCACAGGAAATCCAGAGCTTCCTGGCCGTCCTGCGCCACCACCATTTTATTGATGATGCGCGCTTTCTCGAGCGCTCGCTCAGTCAGGCCGACGTCGCTCGGATTGTCTTCGACTAAGAGCAGAACCAACTTGGAATCGTTCTTCATAAACCACCTAAGGTGAAATAGAATGTCGCGCCCAGATCGGGCCGGGCCTCCGCCCAAACGCGCCCGCCATGGCGATGGATAATGCGCTGCACGGTCGCCAGACCTATACCCGTACCTGGGAATTCCGTTGTTTTGTGCAGCCGCTGGAACGCCCCGAACAGCGTTCCGGCGAAGGTCATGTCGAAACCCACGCCGTTGTCGCGCACATAGAAGGGGCGCTCGCCATCGCGCTCCGTCCGGCCAAACTCGATGCGCGCCTCGGTGCGCGGCCCGGTGAACTTGACGGCATTGCTTAACAGGTTGTCGAGCGCGATTCCCAGCAGCCGCGCGTCACCATTTGTCGCGAGGCCGCCCGCGACCTGAAATTCAATCCGCCGGCCGGCGTTGTCCTCGGTCAGCCTGGCGGCGATCGTTTGTGCCACGGATGTGAGGTCTACCGTGCCCATCGCCATCTCCGAGCGGGTAACGCGGGAGAGCTGCAACAGGTCGTCGATCAGCGTTCCCATGCGCTGCGTTTCCGCGCGCACCCGATCCACATAGCCGTGAGCCCTTTCGTCAAGCTGACTGGCGTAATCCTCCACCAGCGCCAGGCTCCAGCCGTCGATGCCGCGCAGGGGCGCCCGCAGGTCGTGAGAAACGGAGTAGGCAAACGCCTCGAGTTCTTTGTTGGCGGCTTCGAGCTGCGCCGTCCGCTGGCGCACGCGGTCCTCCAGTCCGGCGTTGAGCCGGCGAATCTCGTCCTCCGCCTGCTTGCGCTCGGTCACGTCGCGCGCGATTGTAGAAGCCCCCACCACATTCCCCGACGCGTCCACAATCGGAGAGATCTTCAACGAGACATCCACCAGGCTGCCGTCTTTCCGCCTGCGAACAGCCTCGAGTTGCTCGATACGCTCTCCGATTGCCAGCCTTCGGAGAATCGCGGCTGTCTCGTCCGAACAGCCCGCGGGAAGCAGCGCCGAGACATTCCGGCCGATGGCCTCCGGCGCCGTGTAGCCGTACAGCCGCGCTGCCCCGAGATTCCAGCTCGTGATCACCCCTTCGAGCGTCTTGCCGATGATCGCATCATCGGAAGACTCCACCATCGCGCTCATGCGGAGCAGCACCTCTTCGGACCGCTTTCTCTCGGTCACATCGTTGAGAACGACGGCAAAGCGCCCTGGGCCGGAGCGCCAGACGAACGACTCGAACTGCCTGCCCAGCGCGGCCACCGGATTGGCGCTCCGCTCGCTTTCCCCGGTCCGGACGACGCGAGCGTAGCTCTCAATCCAAAACGGTTCGAGCTCCGGAATGACCTCGCTGACGGTTCGTCCCACCACTTGTTCCACCGCCAGGCCGGTTGCCATGCTGAAAGCGGGATTGAGGGCCAGGTGCCTGTAATCGATGGGACGGCCCTCGGCGTCGTAGATCATCTCGCACTCGGCAAAGCCCTCGTCCATGGATTCGAAGAGGTTGCGGTAGCGGGCTTCGCTTTCGCGCAGCTCCTGTTGCGCCCGCTGCCGCCGGGTGAGGTTGCGATCGATGTCCCGCGAACCGGCCAGAAGCACGATCAAAAGCAGGCCAGCTCCGGAAGCCATAACGATGCCCATGCCTCTGGCGGCAGCGGCAGCACGATGGCTCCTCTCTTCGAGTCGAGACGCCTCCGCCACTCTCATCGCGGCGATCCCATCCCGGATCCGGTCCATCAACTGCTTGCCGCGGTCGCTCGACAAGACCTGGAGTGCCGCGGCTGCGGCTCCGCTCTGCCGCAAGTCGATCGTCTCCTTCAACTCCGCCAGCTTTGCGGCAATGAGAGGCTGCAGAGACGCGATCCGCGCTTGCTGTTCCGGGTCGAGGCTCACTTTGCGAAGGTCTGCGAGCTGACCGGGGATCGTCTGGACGGCCGTGTTGTAAGGCGCCAGGTACGAATCCTGCCCGCTCAGGAGATATCCTCGCTGACCGGTCTCGGCGTCCTTCAGCTCCGACAACAGGGATTCGATTCTCGCCAGGACCTCGCGCGTGCGAACAAAGAGGCTTTCACGCTCTGCAAACCGCGTCCAGGTTCCCACAAAAAGCAGGCTCTCAATCGCCAGGAGCAAGACCGCCGCGCCGAGCCACAGGTGGTGCGGCTTAACCCTACGGTCGGCGCCGCGGCTCGCCGCGGTGGAGCCGGGCGAGAAATGAATCTGTTCCTCCGTTTGGCGCGGCGGGAGGGGCTTACGCGGTCGGCCCACCAAAAAACTGATGATTATGCCCGTCAGCACGAACAGCGCCAGCGCCGCTCTCGCGTTCGGATCCGCGATCGCCAAAGAGTTGCTCGGCTGCAGGTAGAACCAGTCCACCGCCAGGGCGCTGATCCCGGTAGTGGTCAGGCCCGGCCCGCGCCCGCCGTAGCGGGTGACCACGACGATGGGGATTATGAATAGGAGATAGGGCGCCTGGATTCCCAGTACGGGGTCGAGCACCATGCGCAGGCCCAGCGCCGCCAGGGCCGCCATTGTGGCGCCAGCGTAGCGCAAGACCACCGATTGGTCCGGAGAGAGAGCGGATTTGTCCGTGGGCGGCATCGCAATCCTCAATTATCGGTGCGGACAGCCCAATGAACGCACTGGGCGCTCTCCGGAGGCTCCGAAGCCGGAATCAAATGATCCGGAACCAAGTAATTTAGCACGTGTGCGGAGGACGCTGGCGCTGGGGCAGGCATCGCGAAATCGCATTCGTCCCGCGCGAGACAGGTCTGTTGCCAACCCCAAGGTCCAAGTCGACGAGATTACCAACGCCCATCGAGGGCAAGCGCACAATACGCCTGGCTGATGGTCCTTTTGCGTTTATACCGGCTTGCTGTCATAGATCAGCAGCGTTGCGCCCCCAGATGCGAAGTTCGGCACGTCGGCCGCCGCTGCCTGTCCCTCGGGAGACGCAAGGGCGGCGCTGAGGTCAGGCATCGAGTCGAAGTTCAGGATCGCGACCAGATACGGCGCGCTCCCGGCGAGAGCCTGCACCGGACCGTTGCTGATCGAATACGAACGCAACCCCGGAATCTTCCGGGCAATCGGGATGTGCGTCTGGTGATAGTAGCGATCAAAGGCGGCCGGGTCCGCCGGAGTGTTGTACAGAACGAGTACTTGGGCCATGGCTCAACTTTTGCATACTCGCAGAGCGGGTCGCCATCTTAGAATATCTTCGGACTGCCGCCCCCGCGGCGGCGCGCCACGTTAGGCGCGTCAAGGATAGCTTCCGATATTGAACTATTAACGCCCGCGCACAGTGGTCGGTGTGTTGGCATCTTCTTCTTGAACAGGTAAAGGATTAAAGGATTGTTTCGCGCGACCAGGCGGATTTTGCGAGGGACGTGATCGAGGCGGCTTGCCAGGAGCAGAGGACATGAAATACAATCGGGTCGAGTTTGAGGCTGCTGAAGGAGGAAACGCCGTGCAGTGCACAAGATCCGTGGCTTTTGGGGCGACCATGGGGCTCGTGGCCGCTTCTGCTCTGTGCGCGCAGGAGCGCATGAACCAGCAGGAACTCACGGTTCACGCGGCATACGCCGGCGTTGTTATCTCATCGCGAGTCAGCTCGATTGTGAACTCCCAGTCCTGGGAGTTAGGTGAGCCTGAAGTAGCCGTACGCATCGAGGAGGTTCGAAGCGGGCGGGTCGCCGAACTGCTACCAGATAAGCCCATGGCGGACCTCGTGACAATCCCTTCAGAGCCTATCCTGCTAACTATGCAAGGCGCGTGGGACGTAGGCGAAACCATGGTCCAGGTGGGCGATTGGGGCCCCGTGAAGGCAAGATATGATGAAACGGGACAGGCGATTTGGACCAATACGCTTCGGGGGTTCCTTCAGGTAACTGGATGGAAGCCCTCTTCTTGGGCAAGCTTCTCGGTCTTGCTTTCAGCTCATGGCCGCGAACGCCGGTATCGCGCGATGTTTCTGTTCGAAGACGGGAAGGCCGGGGAACCTCCGAAAGTAAGAGTCATCGACGCCATCCTGGGTGCTTCCGCTTTGGACCAGGTGATGCTGCGGAATCTGGGTCAGGATCTTCCCAAACTCCCCGACCACATCCGGGACTTGTGTGCAGCAAACCCCGCGAATTCCGTTCGCTGCCCCCCAACGATGAGCGTTGGCGCCGACAAGCTCCTAGAGTCGCTGAGAGTCGCACCAGATTGCGAGGTTGATTCAGTGACTGGACTATGTTGCGATCCCAGAACCGGCGAGTGTGGTTTAAGGCGCTGAGTTGGGGCGGCTGCGCTCTCAGGCTCAGGCGGCGCGTGCGACGGGGAGGGAGACGAGGCAGGTGGTGCCGCCGTGCCGTTGGCTCGAAGGTGAGGCTGCCGCCGTGGTGGTCGACGACAAAGGAATCTCTGCGTCGAGTCTTCACACTTGCATACGCGCCCTCAAACTCCGCTCACCTCGAAGGCTGGATCGCAGTGGACCGCTGACACCCTGTGCGGCAACGCGTCCAGCGCAACGCGGCGCCCTTGCCGCCGTGCTGTATGAGCCAAAGGTACTTCCGATATGGCCCCCTAACGCCTTTGAGAGCTAGCGGCCCACTCCACCCGAACCGCGCGCGGGAAGCAGGGCCAAGAAGTTGTCGTGAGCTACTCTTCGCGCGGTCTCCGGCTTGAGTGCATCCAGCAGCAGATAGTAGCGCCACAGCGTCGGTCTGTACTGGTCGAAAAAGCCGACGGTGTCCGAGCCTATCACAAAGCGGGCCGGGTACTCTTCGATCAGGCTCACCCATCTTCGGTCGAGAGCGCCGCCGGGCGCGATCTCCTGCTCGAAGATGACCCACGACAAGTCTACTGTAAGGTTGGGGTACTGTCCCAGCATCCGGCGAAGAATGTCGGTGTGATTGGCGATCACGATGCGGCGGCTGATGCCCGCGTGCGCCCAAATCACGCGCGTGTTCGGATGCGTCCCGATGGCCGACTCGATCTCTCCCAGATAGTCGGGCTGTTCCAGCGAGGCAGGCCCGATGTCGCTGTGGACCAGGACGGGCAGGTCGCGTGCCGCCGCCAAATCCAGCAGTCGGCCAAACGCGCTCGAAGTCGCGCGCGGGACGTCGCTGTAGGTAAGCGCGGTCAGGTCGTCGTGTCGTAGAAAAACTTCGCCGATACCTTGCCAGAAGTTGGGGTAGAGCGCCAGCATGCGCTCCACGTGATCCACCGCGTTTCGATCCGCGCTGTTGAAGCCGCAGATGAAAGGATGCAGACGGGCCTGCTTATCCTTGGGCAGGTCCAGCACCGCCCGGGCCACCAGAAAGTCCGTCGCGCTGTACCAATACGTGCGGGAATCGTTGTCCAGGTAGTAGGTGGGTCGCTTCGCGTCTCCCTCGTCCCACTTCTTTACGACCGGCATGCCTATTACCACGGACTCCGATACCCCGGTGTCGTCCATGGCTTTGAAGAATGCGTCCATCCCGGCCGTCTCCTGGACGAAGCTGAGGAAGTGGAGGTGGCCATCGACGATGTTGTACCTCGGTGTTGGCTGTGGCTGCTGGGCGGCTGAGGCGGCGATCCACAGCAGGAAACAGCATAAGCATTGGAGACTTCTGCGTCGGTTCATCGAAGTATTCTCCGTTGGTTCGCCCCCAACATGCAAGCCGGGAATGTTTATTGGAGCCATCCGCCTTTGCGAAATGGATGCCCCACCGTTGGTCCTCTGTCGGTTACGAGCCAGTCCCGGGTTTGCGACCAATTCCGATACCCGACGGAATCCGCGACGCACTACACTGGAATCTAAGTCTGTATGCCCAAGAGGAAAGCGGTCACATTCGATATCGTTCGTGAGGTTGGGCTCGCGCTTCCAGGCGTGGAGGAGGGCACGATGTACGGATTGCCCGCACTCAAGGTGCGCGGGAAACTCTTAGCATGCCTGCCTGCGAACAAGACGGCCGAACCGGACTCGCTTGCGGTTCCGATCGATTTCGATGAGCGTGCTGGGCTCATAGCGGACGGGTCGGAAGCGTACTACGTGACCGATCACTACAGGAACCATCCGATCGTACTGGTCAGACTGTCCGAGGTACGAATTGACCAACTGCGCGATCTGCTGGGTTCGGCGTGGCGCTTCGTCACATCCCAGAAGAGCGGGACAGTGTCGCGGCGCCCCGGTGGAGGCAACGTAGAGGCCGCCGGGCGAGAGTCCAAAAAGCCGCTGTAGACCCTGGATGCGTGCGGACTGGGCCTGCAACGCCACGGCGGCGCCGCGAGCGGCATGCGTTCACCGCAACGGTGGATCGAGCAATTTAGCATCTTCCTTGAGGCGCACGCCCGAGAGCTTTCGCGCTCGCGCCTCACGCATCAGGAACAGGAGCTTGTGCGCCGCCACTCCGTACGACAGGCCCTCGGTCCGGACATTGGAGATGCAGTTCCGCTCCGCATCCGTGCGGCCGGGACGGGGGTCCCAGGTCAAGTAGATTCCCAGGCTATCAGGCGAGGTCAGGCCGGGGCGCTCGCCGATCAGGACGAGCACTTGACGGGCGCCCAGGCGTTGGCCGATCTCATCGCCGATGGCCACGCGGCCCCCGAAGACCACTGTGAGCGGCGCCATCCGCCAGCCCTCTTCCGCCAACTGCGGCAGGAAGGACTCCATCAGCTTCAGAGCGTGGTGATGGATGGCCGGGGCTGAAAGCCCGTCCGCGATCACGACCGCCGCGTCGTAATCGCCTTGGGCGAGTTTTGCGCGCGACTCCTGGCCCAGAATCCTGCCGAGGTCGGGGCGCCGCAGGTAGGTTCGGCGGTCCCGGGCCGCGCTCGTCAGTACGATGTGCGGCGACTCCAGCCACGCCGGATTGAGATTCTCGTAGACGGCGTCTCTGGCGCGCGCGTGGTCAAGCTGGAAGCGCAGCAACTCAGCGGTCGGCAGGCTGTGGCCGGTGCGGCCGAGCGCGACGCGGGCGGGCGTAAAGGCTCTCAGGTCAATAGCCATGGTGTGGCCAGAAGATCGGGCCGACGTTCGAGCCAGGCTTCGAATTCGGGCGCCGGTTTCAGTCCCAGGACGGAGCGGACGTATAACGCATCGTGGAAACTCGTGCTCTGGTAGTGCAGCATCACGTCGTCGGCCCCTGGAACTCCCATGATGTAGTTGCAGCCGGCCACGCCCAGCAGGGTGAGCAGGGTGTCCACGTCGTCCTGGTCCACTTCGGCATGATTGGTATAGCAAATGTCGCAGCCCATCGGCAGTCCCAGCAGCTTGCCGCAGAAATGGTCTTCCAGGCCGGCGCGTATGATCTGCTTCCCATCGTACAGATACTCCGGTCCGATGAAGCCGACAACCGAATTCACGAGCATGGGCTGGTAGCGGCGCGCGACCGCGTAAGCCCGCGCCTCGCAGGTTTGCTGGTCCACGCCATGGTGCGCGTTGGCGGAAAGCGCGCTCCCCTGGCCGGTCTCAAAGTACATCACATGGTCTCCGCGTTTCTGTTCGCGTGCCGCCTGGCAGGCCTCATCGAGTAGCGCCAGGTTCGCGCCGAACGACGCGTTGGCGGCCTGGGTTCCCGCCACGGACTGGAAAACCAGATCCACCGGCACGCCGCGTTCGAGCGCCTGCATCTGCGTAGTGACGTGTGCCAGCACACACGTCTGAGTGGGGATTTGATAGCGCTCGCGGATGGCGTCCAGCATCACGAGCAGCGCCTCGACCGTTGCCACGTTATCGCTAGCGGGGTTCACACCGATGACGGCGTCGCCGCCTCCATACGATAGCCCGTCTAGAATGCTGGCCGCGATGCCCTTCAGGTCGTCCGTGGGGTGGTTCGGCTGCAACCGCGTTGACAGGCGCCCCGCGAGGCCGATGGTCGAGCGAAAACGTGTTACCACGCGGCGCCTGGCGCTCACTGACACCAGGTCCTGCAAGCGCATGATCTTCGAAGCCGCCGCCGCCATCTCTGGGGTGAGCCCGGCGGAGAGCGCCGCGAGCCGCTCGGGTGTCGCTTCTTCCGAGAGCAGCCAGTCACGGAAGTCTCCCACCGTCAAGTGCGCCACCGGGGCGAACGCCGCGGCGTCGTGCGAATCGCAAATCAGCCGGGTGACCTCGTCGGTTTCATAGGGAATGACCGGGTCGGCCAGAAAGGCCTTCAGCGGCACGCCGGCCAGTTCGATCTGTGCCCGCACCCGCTCTTCGGCGGTGGCGGCAGCGATGCCCGCCAGTTCGTCGCCAGCCCGGGGCGGGGATGCCTTCGCCAAAAGCTGTGGCAGGTTGTGCATATCGGCCCTACTTGCGCGAGGCCTCCCATCCATCAATGTACGACGCTGGCTGCCGGCCGGTAGACCCTTGCGCGCGAAGCGGATCTGATCTGAGATCGTTACTAACTCTGGGAACGGTGGTACCTCAACACCGAGTTACTCCGCTACAATACTCTCCATATGCCCCGACCCCGCAAACTAAGTCACGAAATCCTTGAAGCCGCGTTGCTCGGCCTCGAAGCTCAGCGCCAGCGCATAGACGATCAGATAGCCGAGGTCAGGCAGACCTTGCTTCCAGCCGGAGTCACGACCAAGACCCGCGGCTTCAGCGCCGCCACGCGTGCGAAGATGGCCGCCGCGCAGAAGGACAGATGGGCGAAAGCGAAGACCGCCACAGCGGGCGAGTCATCCCGGAAGCGGAGGATGTCGGCGGCGGGACGCAAGGCGATCGCGATGGCGGCGAAGCGGCGGTGGGCGGAGTTCAGGAAGCGGGGCGGGGAGAAGCAGGCGGCGCCCAGAAGCGTGAGCGCGAAGACGGCGGGCTAGATCGCGACCAGGCAAAGCGGAGGGGCTGCCCG
>DATNLV010000639.1:0-2604 GCA_035602665.1 Bryobacteraceae bacterium
TGGCGGCGGAGACGTGCGGCTCGACGAGATCGGCGGAAGCGTGGAATGCTTTACGGCAGGCGGGACGATCACCGCCGGAGTGCTCAAGGGCGATGCGACACTGGCCACCGGCGGGGGCGAGATCATGGTGCGCGAGGCGCGGGGCATGGTAAAAGCCCGGACGCTGGGCGGCAATATCCGGATCGAGCGTGCGAATAAGGGCGTTCAGGCCGCGGCCATCCGGGGGCTGGTTGACGTGGTGCAGTCCAGCGGGCCGGTGAGGATCGAGACGGGGACTGGATCGATCCGTGTGCGCGCATCGACCGACGTACACTGCGAATCCGAGACGGGAACGATTCAGCTTCAGGCGACCTCAGGCGGCTTGCGGGCCGTCACGCGGACGGGCAGCATTCTGGCGGATCTGTCGGGAGTGCAGATGCTGGAAAACTCCACGCTGGTGACCAGCGCCGGTGACATTACGGTCCTGATTCCGTCTAACCTGCGGGTGACGGTGGAAGCCGTGAATTCGACTTCCGCGGGCCAGCGGATCGTTTCCGAGTTCGGAGGAATTCATCCGCGGGCCGGCGCCGGATCGGTCGCGGAGGTGGCGCTCAACGGGGGCGGTCCCCGGTTACGGCTCACCACCGCCGGCGGGACCATCTACCTCCGCCGCCCCAAATAGAAAAATGGAGCTCAATACGATGAAAAGGTTCTTTTTTTCAGTTCTGCTGGCCGTCGCCCTGACGGCGATAGCCGCCGCTCAAGATGCCGCGCCCCCGGCGCCTCCCGCGCCCGGGAGCCCGACTGCCCTGCCGATGGTGCCGGCACCGCCGGCCGCCCCGGCACCCGCTGCGATCCCGGCCGTGCCCGCGCTTCCAGCGCTCGATGACACCGAGGCGCTTGGGGCCATGCCTGCGCCACCGCAGGCCCCAGTGGCAGTGGAGATGCCGGAGCCGCCCGAGCCTCCCGAGATGGAGGACCAGGACCAGGCCACGCCACCCACTCCGCCCACTCCTCCCACGGCGCAGACGCCGCCCACTCCTCCAACGCCACCCACTCCGCCGATGAACTGGTATGCGGTGGGCAAGGGCAGCTATCTGGGCATCGGCGTCCAGGAACTCGAACCGGAGCACGCCAGGAAACTGAAGATCGCGGAGCCGCACGGCGTCGAGGTGACGCATGTGGGCGATGACAGTCCGGCGGCCAAGGCCGGCCTGAAGGAAGGCGACGTTGTTCTCGAATTCAATGGGCAGCGCCTGGAGGGCGTGGAGCAGTTCGTCCGCCTGGTGCGGGAGACGCCGCCGGGCCGCACGGTGAAGTTGCTGATTGACCGGGACGGCAAGACCCAGACCCTGGCCGCGACGGTGGGCGACCGCAAGTCGTTTATGCCCCACATGGACCCCAAGTTTGCCGAGGACATGCAGAGACTGGGCGAGGAAATGAAACGGCAGTTCGGAGACGGCTCGAAATTCCAGCAGGATATGCAGAAGGAGTTTGGGCCCGATTCCAAGTTCCGGCAGGATATGGAGCACCAATTCGGGCCGGATTCGCAGTTCCAGCGCGACATGCAGAAGCTCAAGGACGACATGCAGAAGCTGCACTGGGACTCCGACATGCACGGGCCGGACATGGCGGAGGGGCCGGGAAAGGGCCTGCGGCTGGGTGTCGAGAGCGAGCCGATGGGATCCCAACTGGCGGAGTTTTTCGGCGTGAAGCAAGGGGTGCTGGTGCGTTCGGTGGTGGATGGGTCGGCCGCGGCGAAGGCGGGGATCAAGGCCGGGGACGTCATCGTCAGGATCGGCAACAGCGAAGTGGGGAGCCCGAGTCAGATCACGAAGCTGCTGCGCGAGGGCGACGCGAGTAAGCCGGTGCCGGTGACCGTGGTCCGGAACCGACAGGAGATGACGATGAATGTGACGCTGGGGAGGAAATAGCTCTCAGCCGTCAGCTATCACCCGTCAGCCATCAGCCTCAGGGCACCCCCCCGGCGGCTGGTGGCTTCGTTTGGTTCCCGCCGTGTCCGCTTCCGCACAGGCGGCTTCCCAAAACCGGACAGTAAACCCTCAGGAAGCATCCCTCCTCTCTGTAATCCCTTGATTCCTTTAATTTGCATCCCGGCCAAGAAAGTGCGTTATAAATCGGCACGTGGAGCGTTTAACAGGAAGGAGGTTGCGATGTCAAAGCTGCTTGATGCTTTGCGGCGGAACCCGGATGCGATTGCGCTGGCGGTGCTCTCGGTCGTCCTCGGCGCTGGCAGGCAGGTGGTCGCGGCCCGGCCGACGTTGATGCTCTCCAACGCCCCGCTCGGGCTGCACTGGGTTTGTGTCAAACCGGCAACCGAGGCGATGGACAACCTCCGCGCCAGAATCCGGCACCTGGGCTGCGGCGCGCTCGAGTCACTCCGGCTTCCGGACCTTCACCGGTAAGATGCGGGGCTGAAGCCGGCTGAAGCCCCCTACTTCCTGCCGAGCACCTTGGCCGCTACCACGCCCCCCAGCAGCGAAAATAGGGTCACCATGATGAAGAGCAGGACCAGCAGCACTACGACTTGCCAGGCCATCCCCACGGGCGTCTGCATAAACGCGAGGGTCTGGTTCTGAGATGCCGCCGGGATTGCCAAGGAAC
>DATNLV010000663.1:0-10161 GCA_035602665.1 Bryobacteraceae bacterium
CGCGGCCAGCGGCGCGCTCACCGACGCCACCCGGCGCGCGTCCCCCGGCGCCGTCGAATCCACCACTGTCTCGTGCACGATCCATGCCCGCGGGTACGCGCCCGGATTTTCGTACACCTTCCATGCCGAATCCTGGTACACCACCGCACCCGGCTCGCCCGCCGAAACCGGCCTCACCACGTAGCGCACGTTCAGCAGATCGGGCCGTCCCAGTAGATCGACATAGTCCTTCACCATCGTCACGCCGGTGCCCATCATCCACTGCACCTGGTACATGTCGCCGATGTTCAACCTCGGCTCGGCCACTACCTGCACGCGGAACAACCCGGGCTGTGATTTCAGGAACTCCGCCGCCCCGTGCAGGCTCTGTAGCTTCTCCAACTCGTTCGCGTTCTTCTGTGCCGCTTCGATCTTGTTCACCGCCGACGGGAAGAACGCGCTGAGGTCGAATAGAACCAGCGCCACCATCAGCACCTTCACCGCCGCTCCTCGGTGACCATACGTCACAAAGAGCACGAGCCCCGCCGACGCCAGAATCATGACGATGGAAAACCACACCAGCGGGATCGCAGGCCATCCCAGGGTCGCCGCGATCGCCATCGCGACGCAGTACGCCGCCACGCCCCATCCCAAAACGCGCCTCAGCCCGTTCCACGCCGCGGCATCGGCCGGCTCCGCCAGCAACGCCTCGATTCCAAACCCGGCCAGGATCGTCAGCGCGAAGCTCGCCAGGAACATGAACCGGTCCGCCTCGCGCGCCAGCGACAACCACGGAACCAGCGCGTAGAGCGCACCGTGCAACAGCGAGAACGGCCCCAGCGAGTAGACGAACGCCACCACCGCAACGCCGGCCAGGTAGCGGACCCACGGCTGGCCCCAGCATTTCCAGATGCCGATTATCGCCGCCAGCACGGGCAGCACGCCGATGTAAGTGGGGACGGCCCACACTTCGCCCGCCCCCAGGTTTCCGCCGAACGCATGCGGCACCAGCATCCCGATGATGCCCTGGGGCCACAGGTAATCGCCGAGATACGCGTACGGAATGGCGTGTGACGCCGGCTGCGCGGGCCCGCCGGTGATCCACCGCAGCGCCACCCGGCTATATTCCATCGACGCGAACAATTGCACGGCACCGGCCGCGAAGCCCGCCACCGCCGCTACGCCCACCGCCAGTGCCGCCCGCGTCCACCGCTCTTTTCCGGACCGCGTGAAGCCTGCGAAGACTCCTGCCGTCACCACCACCACCGCCGCCGCCATCGCGATCTGCAGCCCTCCAGCCAGGATCGCCAGGCCCAGCGGCAGGCCACTCAGCACCGCGCTCCCCGCCAGCCGCCGCTTGTCCTCGGCGCTCACCGCCCGCACGAGAAACAGGAGCGCCAAAGGCAGCCAGATTCCCGCCTCCCAGAAGTGCGGCCACGATGAGATCGCCAGAAAGTTCCCCAGCGAGAAGCACAGCCCCGACACCGCCGCCGGGAACCGCCCCAGCCCCAACTCGCGCGCGAGCGCAAACATAAAGCACGCGCCCAGGAAATGCGAGAACACAAACCAGCATTCGAATGCTCGCGCCAGCACTTCCCCGTTCCCGCCCATCGGCACCAGCAGGAAGAGCAGGTGCAGCGGGTAGAATGCCTGCGTCTGCATCTCCCCCGCAAACGGATGCCCCGAGAACGTGTAGGGATCCCAGAGCGGCAGCGTGCCTCCCCGGATGCTTGCGACCCAATAGTGAAGCCACGCATACGCCTGGCTCGCGGCCTCGCTTCCGGTGAGCAGCGAGAATTGGCTGGTAAACAGAACTTTCCAGTAGTAGACGACGATCGCGAGCAGAACCAGGGCCAGCGCCTTGATGGTGGGTTTCGTCAAACGGTCCAATCATACCAAGACCGGACAACGTGAGAGTACAATGACTCTGGATCGCCTATGCCGACTCAAAACAACCTACGCAGAGACTTCCTGTGGCTCGCCGGTGCGGGCATCAGTGGCGCCGCCTTGCCCGTTCGGGCCGACCAGGGCGCGCCTAGCGCCGCCGGAACGTCCACGTCCGGTACCTTCGACGTAAAGGCGTTCGGCGCTACCGGCGGCGGGAAGACTCCCGACACCGCCTCCATCAACAAGGCCATCGACGCGGCGCACGCTGCTGGCGGCGGGACCGTGCTCTTCTCCGCCGGCGACTATCTCTCCTATTCCATCCATCTCAAGAGCGGCGTCACGCTGCACCTGGAGCCTGGCTCGACTATCATCGCCGCCGACCCTCCGGGCGACGGCGCCGGAGACGGATACGATCTCGCCGAGCCCAACGCGTGGGATATGTACCAGGACTACGGCCACAGCCATTTCCACAACAGCCTGATTTGGGGCGAGGACATCGAGGATATCGCCATCACCGGAACGGGCCGTATCTGGGGCAAAGGTTTGACCCGCGGCCCCGGCGCCGCTACTCCGCGCGTAGGCAACAAGTCCATCAGCCTCAAGAACTGCCACAACGTGCTGCTCCGCGACTTTTCGATTCTCCACGGTGGCCACTTCGGCATCCTCGCCACGGGCGTCGACAATCTGACCATCGACAACCTGATGATCGACACCAACCGCGACGGCATGGACGTGGATGCCTGTCGCAACGTCCGCATTTCAAATTGCTATGTCAATTCCCCCTGGGACGACGGCATTTGCCTGAAGGCCGATTACTCGCTCGGCCGCGCCAAGCAGACCGAGTTCGTCACCATCGTCAACTGTTACGTCAGCGGATGCTGGCAGGAAGGCACCTTGCTGGACGGCACTTACAAAAGGTTCGAGCCTGGGGCACACGTGCCGCACACGGGCCGCATCAAGTTCGGCACGGAATCGAACGGCGGGTTCCGTAACATCACGATCTCTAACTGTGTTTTCGAAGGCTGCCAGGGGCTGGCTCTGGAGTCGGTGGATGGCGCCCTTCTCGAAGACATAACTGTCACCAACATTTCGATGCGTGATATTCCCAGCGCTCCAATCTTCATGCGCCTGGGCAGCCGCATGCGCGGCCCCGATAAGACACCGGTGGGGACCTTGAGACGGGTGATCATCAGCAACCTGGTGTGCTCGAATTCCTCTCCCGGCCTGGGCTCGGTCATCTGCGGCATTCCTGGCCACCTGGTCGAGGACGTGAAAATCAGTAACATCCAGATCCTGCACCAGGGCGGCGGGACCAAAGAGGACGCCGCGTATCAGCCGCCGGAATACGAAGACAAGTATCCCGAGCCGAATATGTTCGTCACCGGCCCCCGACCCAACGACCGCGCCCCGGATGGACGATGGATTCCCGAAGGTCAGGGACCCGCCAGGCCGCGGAGGTCCCCCGAGCCGCCGCACAATATGCCTTCGCACGGCTTCTACGTCCGCCACGTGAAGGGCATTCAGTTCGATAACATCCAGATCCGCGCCGACAGGGAAGACCTGCGGCCGGCCTTCGTCCTGGACGACGTTCACGATGCCGATTTCTTCCGGATCAGGCTGCCGCAAGCCGCCGGCGTTCCCGCGTTCGCGCTACGCAACGTGTCGGATCTTGCCGTCCACATGTGCGCGGGCGTGCCGGACACGCAACTGGCCGCCGTCGAGAGCAAGACGCTCTAGGCCTTCGGCGCCCGGCGCCGCGACCGGTAAGGGAGCGGACCATACCCGCAAACGAGCCCGGACGCACCCGCGTGGAGCGTATAAACCAGGGCAACTGAGGGTATTAGTCCGCCGTCTTTGACCTCTTACTTTCCTATTGACCTGAAGCATCCACCGGACTAACATGGCTCCAGTACCTATAGAACCTTGGCCATGCAAGGTCCTAAAGGGAGCACGATCGGGGCTGCCGCGCCACGACGCTGAGATAGCCGACTCCCTAGCACCAGATCCTCCACACTACTGTCACCGACACAGGAGCCACTATGACTGTCGCCACAAGTGCATGTTTCACGACGGGCAAGCTGGCGGGCAGGCTGTTCCCGCGCCTCATCGCAATTACGTTCGCTGTAGCATTGTTCTCGCCCAAGGTTATCGCCCAAAACCCGGCCACGTCCGTGAGCGTGGATGCTAACGCCAACCACCGCACGATCAATCCCAATATCTATGGGGTAAGTTATGGCGACACTTATGACATCGGCACTCTGAACGCTCCCCTCAACCGCTCCGGCGGTAACTCCACGAGCATGTACAACTGGCAGGTCAACGCCCACAACACCGGCAGCGACTGGTATTTCGAGACCTACCTCGACGGCGCGGCCACGCCCGGACAGGGCGTCGACACCTTCATCAGCGACACGCGCGCCGGCAACCCCAGCGCCGAACCCTTGATCACGATCCCCCTGATCGGCTACCTTGCTAAGCTCGGGGCGAACAACGCCACGCTCGCTTCCTTCTCGGTTGCGAAGTACGGTGCACAGCAGGCTGTGGACCCATGGAACGCGGACGCGGGCAACGGCGTCCTGACCAACGGCCAGAACGTCCAGAACAACCCGCTCGACGCCAGCGTGCCGAATAGCGTCGCCATCCAGCAGGGCTGGTTGCAGCACCTGATCGGCACGTGGGGGCCCGCCGCAGCCAGCACCGGCGTCAAATACTACATCCTGGACAACGAGCCGTCCATCTGGCATTCCACTCATCGCGACGTCCACCCGAATCCCGCCACTTACCAGGAGATGTACGACGCGATCGTGAGTTACGCCGGCGCGATACGCGCCGCCGATCCGAACGCGAAGATCGCCGGCTTCGAGGAATGGGGCTGGTGGGCCATGTATTTCAGTGGATTCGATCAGGCGAACGGCTGGAGCGCCGCTAACTCCGATTACAACACTCACAGTCAGACTTACTATTATCCCTGGCTGCTGCAGCAACTCCATCAGTATGAGCTGACTCATGGTGTGCGGCTCCTCGACGTGCTGACCGTCCACTGCTATAACGACGGCCCCGGCAGTGACGATTCGGTCGCTACCCAACTGGCGCGCAATCAACAGACCCGCATCCTCTGGGATCCCACCTTCAACGACCCCTATTGGTACGGCGATATCGGCATCAACGGCCGGGTGGTGAACTGGATTCCGACTCTGAAGACTTGGGTGAGCCAGTATTATCCCGGCCTCCAGATAGGCTGCACCGAATACAACTGGGGAGACGAGCCGAACCTCAACGGAGCCACCACCCAGGCGGACGTGCTCGGGATCTATGGGCGGGAGGGGTTCGATCTGGCTACTCGCTGGACCGTTGCGAAAGACACGAGCACTACTCCGGCCACTTACTACCCGACTTACCTCGCTAGTCAAATCTACCGCAACTATGACGGCAGCAAGTCGACCTTCGGAGACACCAGCGTCGCCGCCACCGTGGCGAATCCGGACAACCTCTCGGCATTCGCCGCCTTGCGCAGCTCCGACGGCGCCATGACCGTCATGGTGATTAACAAGCAACAAGGCAGCACTCCGGTTACCGTCAGTCTGGCCAACTTCGCCAGCACGGGTTCGGCGCAGGTCTGGCAGATCGCCTCGGCGGCGCAGCAGTCCATCACGCACCTGGCTGATGTGCAGGTAACCAGCAATGCGATCGCCACCACCGTTCCCTCCCAGAGCATCACTCTCCTTGTGATTCCGGCGGGCAGTGTCACCTCGCCGCCGACCGCTCCCACTGGCCTCGCCGCGACCGTGGGCAGCACCACCGTCATGCTCACCTGGAACGCCGGCGGCGGAGCCACAAGTTACACCATCAAACGTGGAGCTGTGAGCGGCGGGCCCTACGCGGCCATCGGCACGGTTGCCAACCCTGCGCCGACCAGCTTTACCGATTCCGGCCTGACGAACGGAACCACTTACTACTACGTGGTGTCGGCAACCAACTCGGCGGGCACCAGCCCCAACTCAGCCGAACTTCCGGCCACGCCAATCGCGCCGCCTAAGTTCTCCTCCTCGGCGAGCGCCTCACCGAACCCGGTCACCCAGGGGACCGCCACAACCATCAGCGCCACCGTCACCTGCACCGCGAACACTCTGACCGGCGGCATCGTGCAAGTGCTGGCCCTGGATCCCAGCGGCAACGCGGCTGCGTCCCAGAATTTCACCGCCCAGAACTTCACCGCCAATCAGTCCCACACTTACACGCTGGCCTTGACGCCTTCGGCCGCGGGCACGTTCACGGTGGAGGTGGGTGTGTTTAGCGGGACCTGGCAGCAATGGAGTTGGAACGCATCGGCCGCGAGCATCACGGTGAATTCATCGCTCGCGTTCACATCGTCGGCCACCGCAACTCCGTCCAGCGTGGCCGTCGGAGCGTCCACCGTTATCGCGGTCACAGTCAAGGACACCGGCACCTCGGGCCTGACGAACGCGAATGTCGAGATGCAGGTGTTCGACCAGGCGGGTCATGCCGCGGCCACCAGTGTCTGGGGCGGGCAGAGCTTCACCGGTGGCCAGACCCAGCAGTATTCGTACACCTGGGCCGTGCCCAGCACACAGGCCAAAGGGACATATACGGTTGAGATCGGCGTGTTCGACTCCGGATGGTCCACCGACTATTACTGGAACAGCACCGGGGCGACGATCACCGTGACGTCCGCTCAGTCGGCGCCGCCCGCGCCCACCGGACTGACCGCGACAGCGGGCAACGCCCAGGTAACTCTCGCCTTCGCCGCCAGCACCGGCGCGACCACTTACAACGTCTATCGCGGCACAACGGCCGGCGGCGAAGGCTCGACACCGATCGCAACCGGCATCACGGTGACAACCTGGGTCAACACCGGCCTGACCAACGGCACACTCTATTACTACAAGGTGGCGGCCGTGAACGCCGGAGGCACCAGCGGCATGTCCAACGAGGCCTCGGCCGCACCAAAGCTACCTGCGCCACCCGCGCCCACCGGGCTCACCGCGACAGCGGGCAACGCCCAAGTCACTCTCGCCTTCGCCGCCAGCACCGGCGCGACCACTTACAACGTCTATCGCGGCACAACGGCCGGCGGCGAGGGCTCGACACCGGTCGCAACCGGCCTAACGGCGACAACCTGGGTCAACACCGGCCTGGCCAACGGCACACTGTATTACTACAAGGTGGCGGCCGTAAACTCAGGAGGCACCAGCGGCATGTCCAACGAAGCCTCGGCCACCCCGAAGGTACCTCCCTCAGGCCCAGTCAACGTAACGAGTAAGGTCAGCGTCAGCGCCAGCGCGTTCACATACAACACCAGGACCGGCACTTTCAATGGGACGATGACCATCACCAACCAGAGCCCGAAGGCCATCCCGGGACCGCTCGAAGCCGTGCTGGCCAACCTTCCTGCGGGCATCACCCTGTTCAATCTGAGTGGCACCACAAATGGGGAGCCTTTCATCACAATCCCGGGCGTGGTCAGTCTTGGGGTGGGCCGGCCGGTAAAGGTGAAACTCGAATTCAAGAACCCGTCCTCCAGCCCGATCACGTTCACGACAACGGTGTATTCCGGGAGTCTCTGACATACAGAGCCGCCGCGGTCCCTGACGGCCGGGGCGGCTCGTCACCCCACATCGCGCTAGCGGGCGCCTGACTTCGGAAGTCGGGCCAGGCCGCTTGTCGCCTCCTGGATCGCCTGCCTGAGGTCCGCCACAACCACGGGCTTGGACACGTAGCCGTCCATGCCGGCTTCCAGGCACTTCTCCCGGTCGCCCTTCATCGCGTGGGCGGTCATGGCGAGGATCGGAATGTGGCGCCCCGAGCCGGCTTCGATCTCTCGGATTGCGTGCGTGGCCTCCCATCCGTCCATCTCCGGCATCTGCACGTCCATCAGGATCAAGTCGAAGCCGCCTCCGCGATACCGCTCGACGCCCTGTTTGCCGTTCTCCGCCCCCACCACGCGATGCCCCTCGCCTTCGAGCAGACGCGTGGCGATCTTCTGATTGATCCGGTTGTCCTCTACCAGAAGGATGCGCAAAGCGCGTGTTGGCGGTGCGGTGGACTCGGCCGTCGGGCGCGCACTCTCCGGAATGTCACCGGCCCTGGCCGCCCCGAACGGCACCGTAAAGTGGAACACGCTGCCCTGGCCCGGCTCGCTCTCCACCCAGATGCGCCCGCCCATCATCCGGACCAGTTGGGCGCAGATGGCCAGCCCCAGGCCGCTCCCTCCGTAACGGCGCGTGGTCGAGCCGTCAGCCTGCCGGAACGGTTCGAAAATCAGGCCCAGCTTCTCCGGCGCAATCCCGATTCCGCTGTCACGGACCGAGAACTCCACGCCCGCCTCGATCGCAGCCGCGCTCAAGCAGATCTCGCCCTGGGCCGTGAATTTCACGGCATTCCCCAGAAGGTTGACCAGCACCTGCCGCAGCCGCATCGGGTCTCCCCGCACCCAATCCGGCAGGCCGGGTTGGCAATGGATGGCGACAGCCAGCTTCTTCTCCGCCGCCTTCGGACCGATGTTCCGAACGGCCTCCTGCAGGATCCGCTGCAGGGAGAAAGGCACCTCCTCCAGATCCATTCGTCCGGCCTCCACCCGCGACAGGTCCAGGATGTCGTTAAGCAGGTCCATCAGCGAATGCGCCGAGGTCAGCGCGTCGTCCAGGCAGGCGCGCTGGTCCTCGGCCGAGTCGGTCCTCAAAGCCAGGCTCAGCATCCCCAGAATGCCGTTCATGGGTGTGCGGATTTCGTGGCTCATGTTGGCCACAAATTCGCTTTTCGCACGATTGGCCGCCTGCGCGCGGTCTTTGAGAGCCGCCTCTTCCTCGAGCTTGGCTCCGATGACAGCCGTCTGCCTGCGCACGCGCCGCCGGAGAACGAACACCCACACCGAAGTGATCAGGGAGGAGAGCGCCATCACGGCGATGACCTGCGACCCGGTCCGCGTGGTCCACCAGGGAGCGTCGCGCAGGACGGTCATATCCGACCCCGATCGCATATACAACCGGAAGGCCTTGGGCACGACCCTGGTACCTTCCACGTCCACCAGGAAGGAGCAGACGCCCGTGATCCTCACCCGCGCCCCGTTCCTGGGCCATGAAATGTGTCCCAATGCCTGATCGAGATAGGTGCGGAAGGTAGTGTTCCCGGACTGCAGATCGAGGACCTGCTCTGTAGCGGTGGTCAGGTGATCGATTACCAGCGCGTCAATTTCGAGCAGGCGCGAATCCAACTTGCCTTCCATGGCTTCCGCGGCGCTGACGCGGGTCGGCTGCAGCCGGGCGTGCACGGGCGCCAACCGCACTTCGGCGCGGTCGAGCACGGGCGCCAGCGGGCCGCTGCTGGCATATCCGACGGAATCCACTACGTCGCCGGGCTGGACCCGCGCCGGCACAACTTGCCGCACCTGCGCCGCCCCGGTCGCATCCTCAACGTAGATCAGGCCGTTCACCTGCCGCATGCTGACCACGCCCCGAATGTGGACGCGGTGCCCGCGCGGCTCTTTAGAGTACAGCATCAATGCGCCAGGGCTGCGCGCCGGCAAGTCGAAGGGGTCGCCGGCCCCCCGCTCCAGCGGAGTCACGTAGTCTCTGCCGGGTGAGGTCAACTCGATCCCGATAATCTGGCGTGCCTGGTTGAAGAGCGCGTTCGCGACGCCTCGCACGCGGACCCGCACATCCACCAGGTCCGCCAGGGTGGGCCCTGGCCTCAGGATCCGGGCGCGGAACTGGTGCGTTCCCTCGACTATCTCCAGCACTCCATGCAACCCGTCTACGGAAACCGCCTCCACCACGCCAGATACTTCCACCCACCGGCTGTCGTAGTGGCCGCTCAGCAGTCCGTCGATGCCGGGAGCGTCCGGCGCCGGCATGCTCCCCGGCCCTAGCACAGCGATCCTGGCGTCTCGGACCGAAGGCGCGAAGTCCCCTGCCGTGCTCAGCCCATCGACCTGCACCCGCTGGCCCGGCCTGAGTTCCAGGGCTGGCTTCCCGCGCAGGTCGACATAGATGCCAGCCGTGCCGTCCTCGACGAACAGCGTCTGCCAGTAAGGGTCGTAGTAGGTCACCGTGGCGCGCAGCCTGACCGGATATCCCGCTCCAGCCTCCTCGGCTGGCAGATCGTGTACCTCGGCAGCCGTGCTCAGCAGGTGAGGACGACGCCCGTGCGGGCTCGCTCCCGGCTGCACGATCGCATCCTCGATCACCAGTTCGCCGGCGCGGACCAGCGGGAACCCGGTCACCACCACGTTGGCTCCCATACAGACAGGCTCGCCCGCCGCAATCAGGACCTCTGCCC
>DATNLV010000678.1:0-3756 GCA_035602665.1 Bryobacteraceae bacterium
CAATCGAAAAAGGCACCGTGCTTCGCGTCACCGGCATCACCTCGATTCAGACCCGCGAATCGCAGCAAACCGTGCTGCCGCGGGCATTCTCGATCCTGATGCGGTCGCCGGACGATATTGCGGTGCTCCAGGCGGCCCCGTGGTTAACGGCGGCCCGGACGTTCCGGCTGCTGGGCGTGGTGTGCGTCCTGGCGCTTCTGGCGTTTGCCTGGATCGTGGTGTTGCGCCGCCGGGTGCGGCAGCAGACCTCGGAGCTGCGCGGATCCCGGCAAATGCTCCAGCTTGTCCTGGACCACATCCCGCAGCGGGTCTTCTGGAAGGACTGCGAAGGCCGCTTCCTGGGATGCAATAAGGCCTGCGCCAACGATGTCGGAGCGCCTACGCCCCAGGACCTGGTGGGCAAGACCGTCTACGACATCTCCCAGTGGCGCGCCAACGCTGACCTCTACACGGCCGATGATCGCCGGGTCATGGATACGGGCGAGGAGAAGATCGGTTACGAAGAGCCCATCGTGGGTCTGGACGGCGAGCAGCGCTGGGCGCGCACCAGTAAGGTTCCACTGCCTGGGTCCATTGGCGGCGTCGTCGGCATCCTGGGAACTTACGAGGACATCACCGAGAGTAAACGCACCGCGGAGAAGCTTGAGCGCTACGGCGTCGAACTGGCCGAGACTAACGAGGAACTCAGACGCTTCACCCAGATCGTCTCGCATGACCTGCGCGCCCCTTTGGTGAGCCTCAAGGGCTTCTCCAGCGAGCTCCGCCAGTCCATCGACACGCTGCGCGGGTCGGAGGAGGCCTTGTTGGCGAATCTGCCGGAACTGGAGCGGGCCACGCTGGCGCAGGCACTTCAAGAGACAATCCCGGAAGATCTGAGCTTCATCGAAAGTTCGGTGACCCGCATGGACCACCTCACCGGCTCGCTCCTCCGGTTATCGCGGGCCGGCCACCGGGAGTTCCGCATGGAAGAGATGGACGCAGGGTCATTGGTGCAGGAAACCGTTGCGAGCCTGGCGCACCAGATCCAGAGCCACAACATCGCGTTGCAGGTCGGCCCCCTGCCGCGGATCACCAGCGACCGCGCCGCCATCGAACAGATCTTCGGGAACCTGCTGGACAATGCCATCAAGTACCTGGACCCGCAGCGGCCGGCGCTTATCGACGTGTCAGCCGAGGAAAGGAACGGTTCGGTTATCTTCCACGTGCGGGACACGGGGCGCGGGATTGCGGAGGAAGACATGGACAAAGTATTCGCGCCGTTCCGCAGGGCCGGCCCACAGGATGTTCCCGGAGAGGGCATGGGCCTGGCATTTGTCCGCACGCTGCTGCATCGCCTGGGCGGAAGAATTGAGTGTCAATCCCAGCCTGGCGTCGGCACAGATTTCAGCTTTACGTTACCGAGAGTGAGTTAGGAGACTTTGTGAATACAGCTGAGGACATCATCATCGTGTTGGCGGAGGACGACGCAGGCCATGCGCGACTGATCGAGAAGAATCTTCGCTCGATTATCGCCAACAAAATCGTCAGATGCTGCGATGGCCAGGAAGCCCTGGACTATCTTCGCCGCGAAGAAGACGCGACAAAGCAACATCTGCTTCTGCTGGATCTGAACATGCCCGTAATGGACGGCTATCAAGTGCTCACGCACCTGAAGGCGGACCCGCGGACCGTGCTCATCCCGGTTATCGTCCTGACCACCACGGACGACCCACGAGAGATACGGCGCTGCTACGACCTGGGCTGTAATGCTTATGTCGTGAAGTCGGCCGACTACGAGCAATTCACGGAGGCGATGCGCCGTCTGGGACTGTTCCTGACGATCGCCAGGATGCCTCAGGAGGGGTCCATTTCCCGAACGGTTCCCGCAGCGCCGGTGCGTATTGGCCTCGCCGTTTCGAAGCCCTCGGGGTGGTCGGCCCCCGTGCTTGGGAAGGGTCCGAACGGACTGTCCGAATGAAGGCGCCAGCGACCCGGACTGGCCCGCGCCGCCGGAGCAGGGCTTAGTGGAATGTGCCATGAAGTCCCCTATGGCGTGGTTGCTCGCGAGCGAACAAGAGATGAGATCGCTCGTGTCCTCGCAGCTCTTCAGAGAGCTGGCTGCTCTTTCGGAGGGTAACGCAGTCCGGCGCTACGGCGTGGCTGCGCTCGCCGTCTCGGGCGCGCTGCTGGTCAGGCTGGCGCTCCTTCATGTGCTCAGTGATGCGCCGTACCTGCCTTTTGCGGTTGCCGTGATGGTCGCTGCCCGATGTGGAGGGCGCTGGTCTGGATTTGCTGCTACGGCGCTCAGCGCGGTTGCCGTGACGTGGTTCTTTCTCGATCCCGTCCGCTCTCTCGCCATCGCAAGTCCGGCCGCCAGCGTGGGTCTGGCGATGTTCGTAGTGGTGGGTTTCCTGATCAGCCTGTTGGTCGGCCAGCTCCGCGAGTCGCTCGTCTCGATCACCCACACACAAGCCATCCTGCGGCAAAAGACACACCTGGTTGACCTTTCGCACGACGCCATGATCACTATGGATTCCGACCGGCGCATTACAGGGTGGAACGCTGGCGCAGCGGAGATGTACGGTTGGACGGAGAGCGAAGCACTGGGCAAAGTACTACACGAGTTCCTCCATACCGAACTCCGTGGGACGACAGCCGCGATCAGTGAGAACCTCGACCGCTGCGGCCGATGGGACGGGGAACTGAACCACATAACGCGAGACGGGTGCCGGCTCGTCGTGGAAAGCCGCCACGTAATGCTTCGCAACGACAGGAACGAGCCCGTGGGCATCCTGGAGACGAACCGGGACGTCACCGAGCGCAAGCAGGCCGAGCTGAAGCTGCGGCGCTTCAGCGCCCAACTGGCCGCGACCAACGAGGATCTCAGACGCTTCACCCAGATCGTCTCGCACGACTTGCGGGCCCCGTTGGTGAACCTCAAGGGCTTCTCCAGCGAGCTCCGCCATTCCATCGACACGCTGCGCGGCTCGGAGGACGCCTTGTTGGCGAATCTGCCGGAGCTGGAGCAGGCCACGGTGGCCCGGGCCCTTAAGGAGACAATCCCGGAGGCTCTGGGCTTCATCGAGAGTTCGGTGACCCGCATGGACCACCTCACGACAGCGCTCCTCGAGCTGTCGAGGGCCGGCCGGCGGGAGTTGCACATGGAAGAACTGGACTCTCGGGTACTGGTGCAGGAAACCCTGGCCAGCCTGGCGAACCAGATCCAGGCCCGCCACATCGCAGTGGAGATCGGCCCGCTGCCGCGGATCACTAGCGACCGCGCCGCCATCGAACAGATCTTCGGAAACCTCCTCGACAATGCTATCAAGTACTCGGACCCGCAGCGGCCCACGCGCATCGAGGTATCCGCCGTGGAAACAGACGGTGGGGCTGTCTTCCGCGTGCGGGACACGGGGCGCGGGATTGCCGAGGAAAATATGGACAAGGTTTTCGCGCCTTTCCGCCGGGCCGGCCCTCAGGATGTTCCCGGAGATGGCATGGGCCTGGCGTTCGTCCAGATGTTGATCCATCGACTGGGCGGAGGGATCGAGTGCCACTCCCAACTCGGCGTCGGAACGACCTTCAGCTTCGCGTTACCAAGGCCCAAATAGGGAGAACTAATGAACGGAGCAGAGGACATCACTATCGTGATGGCGGAGGATGACCCAGGCCACGCGCGGATGATAGAGAAAGGCCTTCGCGCGGTTCTCGCCAATAGAATCGTCATGTTCGGCAATGGCCAGGAAGCGCTGGACTATCTCCGTCGCGAAGAACAGG
>DATNLV010000721.1:0-12403 GCA_035602665.1 Bryobacteraceae bacterium
CTCTTGAACGGTGTGGCGAGTCGTGATCCAATAGGACGTAGAGGCATGGTGGCAGCGGCGACGAATCAGCGACACACACTCCTGCGCTCAAGAAAGGACCAGTGATGCCGCAAGCGTTCGACATATACTCCGCCGACACGACGGCACTCCTGAACGAATTGCCACGGGCTTACTCACGCCTCAAACAACGTCAGGCCGAAGTTGATGAGGAACGGGAGTTCATAACCCGCCTACTGACCCGCCTCGGTCAAGTCGTCGGGAGCCCTGAGAAAAGTCCCGAACAGTTCGTGCGTCAGATCGAAGCCAACCTCAAACGGTCTGCTTCCAGGGTCATTCGGGACAAGAAACAGCAGGAACGCACGCAAGAAGACGCTGAGAAGGCAGCGAGGGATCGGGCCTTCATCATCGCCAACAACTACGGCCTGCCATCTTTACCAGATAGCATCTTGGCCTATATCAAGGCTAAGGCAACCGCCGCTTACAGGGTACGGGGTTCACAGAGCAAGCGGCCATAGTATTAGTTCCGGCTGTCTTACAGGTGGAATAACCTCGCACTTCGTTCAACACTTCAGTCGAAAGTACTCGACTTATCTTGGCGGCAGTGATCCCGCCTTGTACCCTGAGCTTATGGGGCACTGTTGAGCGGCAACGGCGGCACGAAGGCACTAGTCTGGCTGCGACCGGACCTGTTGTTAGCAGCCACAGCAATCCGCCGTCCGTGAAGGCCGAGGATTCCCGCAGACCCGGCACGACCCGACATTCCGGGAGTGTCCTTACCGAGCGTGCCGGGTTACGTGCGCTCGGATGCCGGGTAGGTAAAAGGAGGGGGCTGATGTCCGACAACCTTATTGAAGATGACGATGTGGAGCGGGTACTGACGGACGCACACACACAGGAGGCGGGGACTGCGACAAAGCCGGTGCCACTTCAAAGCCACTCGGAACGCCGGGAGGCCGAATGGCGTGCGGATGTGGAGGCCAATCAAGCGAAGTACAAAGCACAACAGCAAGCACTTGACAAGGAACTTGGCCCTGAGATCACGTTCCTGAACTCGTTCTTGTGGCAAATCGAAGGATCGCTAAAGAACGCCGCAAGAACCCTCAAG
Source organism: Bryobacteraceae bacterium (assembly GCA_035602665.1). GTDB lineage: Bacteria > Acidobacteriota > Terriglobia > Bryobacterales > Bryobacteraceae > DASWZN01. Next base: position 1,106 of record DATNLV010000721.1, read on the forward strand.
AGCGCAGCCATCTCTCTGGAAATCTGCAAAGGCAACATCTTCTACGACGGTGATCGCTGGACGTGGGATACCGAGAACCCTATTCCACCCGAGTCTGACGAACGGAAGAATCTGGCCGAGATGTTCAGGTCGGCAGCACGAAAGCTCACTGAACTGGGCCTGAAGGTGCGATCCGGGTCGGTTGATCCTGTGATGCGTCACAGGCTCGAAGAATATGGGTTTCTGGCGAAAGGCGGCAGTCACGGACGGTGGATGTGCGATGGACTGGCCGAGGAACTAGAAAGGATCGCTCGGGAGATCGAATAGAGATGTAGGTGCGCTTCCGAATTGCATTTGCGGATCGCTGGCCTTGGAATGTCCAGATCGCCAGCACCGTTCACAAACAACCGGCAGTCCCAAAGAGCTACAGAAAGGATTCGCAGATGGAAGTTAGACAGTTCACCAGGACGATATTGTCGCTAGAAGAGTTCAAACAACGCTATCCCAAAGGCAGTTTCCATAGTTTTGGGCTCCCCGGCCTTCGATGGCAGTCCTCACCCTTTCCGAAGGACGTGGAGGCGGTTGTGTACGTCGTCCCGAATCAGGTTGGCGATCAACCATCCCCTGTCTTGGAGGTGCGCCTAATGGTGCCTGAATTTGACGACGCCGAGGACGAATACCTCTATGTGTTCGGTGCCTCATGGAACACCGAAGAGTTCGCTGACACCGAGAACGCTGACGTGGCGATCCGTGAAGCTCAAACCGCAGCGGAGTGCCATGCAAGAGGCGAGACGCAACCGGACCCGGAACAGCACAGTTGACGTGCAGCGACATCCAACTGTCAGGCGAAGTCACAATGAGAACCGAGTTGCAGACACAGAAGGGCAAGCGTAGCCGATTCAGCGGCATCGTCGTTCGATTCGGCGAGAAACACTTCCGGGCGCACACGAAGCGCACGGTCCTCCTGCGTGACATTCGGGACGAACACGGACACACGATCACGGATCATCTGTGGTTCAACGTCACGGAGGGATTTGAGATGGCAGTTATGGACCCAGGTGACCTCATTAGTTTCGATGCCCGTGTGAAGCCTTACTGGAGAGGGTTGGACCATTGCGACCTGGACTACAAGCTGTCGTATCCGACCAACATCGAGAACCACGGCCAGATCAGCCACGAGGAATACTACTCGGCGATGAACGGCGAAGAAAAGAAGGAAGGGTACGCATGACCGAAGGCGGAAAAGCGCAGACAGCGACAGCGGGAGCATGTTCACCTGCTTGTCCGAGCAGAGCTTGACAGATGAAAGATTCATGGTGAAATGAAGGAGTAGTAAGTTAGACACACCCCGCAGGGCAGCACACACACCGAGAAGACCTGAGCGGTGAACCAACAGCGTCACATGCGCCTTTACGGGAGCCTCGGTTACTCAACTGTGGACTATGAAAAAGGTTGGAGAAGTATGAGTAACAAACCAAGGCCGCTAAACACACGTCAACAAATGACTATGAACCACCCAAGGTGGAACGAGTTTCTGGAGCGACTGTCTGGCCCCGAAGGGTGCAACTTCCACGAAGGGGTACCCGGCGACGGTAAGACCCTGACCTGGACTTGCGACTGTACCGAGACGTGCCCGCTGTCGAGTCGGATTCTCGCCGAGATGGGCCTGACCCCAGATGAGATTGAGGAATCGCTGGAGTACTTCTGCTCTTTCGGCGGGTACTGCGACTGCGAAGTCGTGTTGAACGTCGGAATGCGGTGACGAGGACGCCTGAAGGCGACCTCCGACCGTAACGCCGAACCGCCGCCCGGAAGGTAGCGACAAGGAGCGAGACCGCCGAGCCGGATCGGGCAATGACCCGGCCAATTTGCTAGGCGGATCGGCAAACACAAGAAGGATGTGTTGCCGTGCGTAGGTAGAAGTAGTGACAACCCTGACCCCTGAAGATGCCGAGCTTGTAGCGAACGCAGTACTGGAGCGATCTGACGTTCTCGTGGACGCCATCGTGAAGAGACTCGCAGCCAGAGAACGTGTTCATGCCCGCAGCGAAAAGTCCGATTCCTCGCCACTCACGTATGCGGAGGTTGCCCGGAGGCTTGGCAAATCGAGCAATGCCGTAAAGATGATGGTCTACCGAAAAGAACTGAAAGCCAGCCACCCACGGGGCGGGCGTCGAGCCTACATTGAGCAGCGAGAGCTTGATGACTACCTCCAAAGTGGCGGTACTAGAATGAACTCTTGACACGTAGCGGATGTTTGGGCTACGATACCGACGTGTTTGGAAGGGTGGTGGAGCATGGCTGAACAGCGTGGCAGCAAATACTTGAAGGACGGCATCTGGTGGGTGAAGTTCTCGCTTCCCGTTGGTGAGACGTGGGCAGACCCAAAAAGGCCGGGTAGACTACACACCAGGATTGAAGTGTCGGTTCGGTCTTGGTATCGAACACGGGGCGTCAGCGGTAAGGGGCAAGAAGGTGAGCATTGGGCACGGCGGCTTCTCACAGAACTCAATGGAATGTACTACAGGGGAGAGCCGATCTCTCCGATGGATCACCGCACATCGGTTGAGGACTTGATGGAGAACCTGATCTCGACGTATGCGGAACAAGGCCGAGCATCGGAAACTGACGCCCAGGAAAAGCTGACCATTCTTGAGCGGCATAAGCTCTCCTGTAAGATTGCGGCTCACGTAACCACGGATCTGTTGCGGCAGTACCGTCAACAGCGAATGCTGGTGGATGGAGTCTCATCAGCAACCGTGAATCGGGACTTCGCATTTCTGCGACGTGCGTACCGGCTTGGGATGCGACACACTCCGCAGTTAGTGACGGCTGTGCCGTACTTTCCCTTTGGTGAAGACTGCAAACGGCGGCAGGGGTACCTGACATTGGACCTGTATGACAAGTTCATCGTAGAGGCTGATGATGACGTGCGCCCGTTCTACGTCGGCGGATGTCATCTCGGCGTGCGAGTCGGCGCACTGCTTCAACTGAGATGGTCCTGGATCGAGCTTTGGGATGAGCCGGTCAACGATGTGCATGGGATCATCCGTTTGCCCGGTGAGGTGATGAAGAACCAGGACGGACTAACAACCGTCGCTTTCGGAGACTTCGGCAAAGAGCTTCGGCACCTGCGGGCCATCAGGGATCGCCACTTTCCGCAGCAGGATCTAGTCTTCGTCCGATGGGGTGAGCGAACGGTTCGTAACGGCCCGGTCATCCGGCTGGACGAACAGCAACGAGTCGAGTACTTGCGTGTCGCACGGAAGTGTCTGGCCGGTGCCATGAAGTCCGAGGAAGGAGCCGCCATAATCGGCAAAAGTGTTCGCTTCGTGCAGTTGTTGATGTCACGGTTGCGAACCGATGGCCCCGACGCAATCCTGCACGGGGCACTCACTCTTCGTGATCGTGTCCACGAGGAACACGAACTACCGTCCAGTTCCGCTGAAGTGTTTGATGTCACACCAATTCGCTACGGTTACGTCCGAGACCGCTGGACGAGCATCGTAACGGACCTCGGGCATCCCGATCTGGTGATGCATGACATGAGACGCACGGCGCTGGACATCTTCAAACGAGCCGGTCTGCGCCGTGAAGAATGCAAGCGGTGGCTTGGACACAAAACGGACTCGATGTTCGAGTGGTACGGCATTGATCCCGATGAAGGCGAACTCATCGGACAGGGCGAGAGAATTGCTACGTCTCTTCGGACCCGCCGCAAGTCAACAGCGGCGTCGTAGATCCGCCCTGGGGCTGATAAGACTTCAACGCATACCCGCCCTGCGCCTGATATCCTGGTTGTGATCGAGTGTCCCCCGATGGCGAAATCGGCAGACGCAACGGACTTGTCGATTGAGCACCAGCGGAGCGATCTGCTGCGTGAATGTTGTCAAACTCGGTGAACGCTTAACAGGTCATGCTGATGCCAACGCCGAGCCAAACCCGGTGACGGGAAGGTGTAGAGACTAGACGGCAACCATCTCCCTGAGATGAAGGCATAGTCCAGCCCACAAACAGCGGGTTCGCTGGCGGCGAAAGCCGAAGTGGGAAGAAAATCCGTTTCACCGCAAGGTGAGTGTCGGTTCAAGTCCGACTCGGGGGACCAAACCTCATTTCATCTAGAAGCACTCAAATCGAGTTGCTTCCGATACCCACAGCCGGAACGAATGTAGCCATGTTCGATGTTAGCTACGTTTGTGGCTACGAATTGCTTATAAGTAACTGAAACTAAATAATCCAGATACGGATTTTAAGTCCTCTGCGTCTGCCGATTTCGCCACCCGGGCGCGGCCTTCCGACTCATTGTCGCGCGAACTGCGCGTTCGCGCTAGACTACGCGCGTGGACCTGAGAACGCTCGCCCTCGTTCCCCTGCTGGCCGTGCCCGCCAGCGCTGCCGGCCCGCCAAGCCTCGCCGACCTCCCCGATCCCCTGGTCGGCACCGACTCGCGCTACGAGCTCTCGCACGGCAACACCTACCCCGCCGTCTTCGTCCCCTTCGGCATGATCGCCTGGACCCCGCAGACCGGCGAGGGCGGCTGGCCCTACCAATATTCGAAAGACACCATTCAGGGCTTTCTGGCCACCCATCGCCCCTCCGCCTGGATGAGCGACTACGGCCCCTTCTCGTTCATGCCCGTCACCGGCGAGTTGAAGGTGCTGCCGCAGCAGCGCGCCGCGCGCTTTCGCCATCAGGATGAAGACGCCCGCGCCTATCGCTACCGAGTGCTGCTCGAGACTGGCGTCCGCGTGGAACTGGCGCCTGCCCGTCGAGGAGGCGCATTGCGCTTCACCTTCCCTCGCGCGGAGAACGCGTTCATCGTCGTGGACCGTGGCGCCGCCGGATCGGTTCAGATCCATCCCGAGACCAACACCGTCACGGGCACGAGCACCAGCATCCGCGACAACTTCCCACCCAACTTCGCCCAGTATTTCGTGGCCGTGTTCGACCGCAAGATCGAGCGCTCCGGCACTTGGAACAATGGAGCCTGGGCCGCCTTCTCCACCAAACCCGGCGAAGCGGTCTCGGTGCGCGTAGGCGTCTCGCTCATCAGCCTGGAACAGGCGCAGCGCAACCTGCCGGGCGACTTCGCCGAGGTCGAGTCACGCGCACGAGCCGACTGGGAGCGCGAGCTCGCCCGCATCGAAATCCAAGGCGGCACCGACGCCCAACGACGAACCTTCTACACCGCCCTCTACCACGCCCTCGAACTCCCGCGCGAGTTGCACGAGACGGACGCCGCGGGCGCCACCCAACACTACAGCCCCTACGACGGCCGCGTCCACGCCGGTACCATGCACGCCGACACCGGCTTCTGGGACACCTTTCGCGCCGAGTTCCCGCTGCTCACCATCCTCCAGCCGAAGCGCGTCGGCGAGATCATCCGCTCGATGCTCAACGCCTTCGATGAAGGCGGCTGGATTCCGAAGTGGCCGAACCCCGGCTACACCAACGTCATGATCGGAACGCACGGCGATTCGGTCATCGCCGACGCCTTCGTGAAAGGCATCCGCGATTACGACGTCGAGAAAGCCTACGCCGCGCTCCGCAAAGACGCCACCCAGCCCGGGACCGGCCGCTACCAGGCGCGCACCGGCATCGCAGACTACATCCGCCTCGGCTACGTGCCGGCCGACAAGGTCGCCGAGTCCGCCTCCTGCACCCTCGAATACGCGTACGACGATTTCTGCGTCGCGCAAGTCGCCCGCGGCCTCGGAAAGATGGACGATTACCGCACCTTCCTCGAACGCGCGCAGAACTACCGCAACCTGTTCGACCCATCCACCGGTTTCATGCGCGGCCGCACCAGCGACGGCGCCTGGGTCGAGCCCTTCGATCCGCTGGCCTGGGGCGGCGTGTACACGGAAGGCAACGCCTGGCAGTGGCTCTGGTCGGTGCAGCACGACGTCCCCGGCCTGATCGGCCTGCTGGGCGGCCGCGACGCGTTCCTGAAGAAGCTCGACACGCTCTTCAGCATGACTTCGGATTTCAAAGTGGGCGGCTACGGCAAGGTGATCCACGAAATGACCGAGGCCAAAATGGCGGGCACCGGCCAGTACGCGCACATCAACGAGCCGGTTCATCACGTCATCTACCTCTACGACTACGCGGGCCAGCCGTGGAAAGCGCAGCGCTGGGCGCGTGAGATCATGGACCGCTTCTACCGGCCGGGGCCGGACGGCTGGCTGGGCGATGAGGACACCGGGCAAATGTCGGCGTGGTACATCTTCAGCGCGCTGGGCCTCTACCCCGTGAACCCGGGCCAGCCCATTTACGCGCTGGGCAGCCCGCTCTTCGACCGAGCCACGCTTCACCTGGAGAACGGCCGCGATTTCACGGTGGAGGCCGAGCGGCCGAACCCGCGAGACCTCTACGTCCAGTCCGTAACGTGGAACGGAGCACCGCTCGAGCGCCCGTGGATCGCCCACGCCGACCTGGTGAAGGGAGGGGTCCTGCATTTCCGCCTGGGCCCCGAGCCGAACACGCAATGGGGCACCGGCGGGATGCCCACGGAGTAGGATAGTGTCATGATCACAGGGGCTCACGTCCTCCTTTACAGCCAGGACCCGGAGGCGGACCGCGCGTTCTTTCGCGACATCCTGCAGTTCCGTTCCCTGGATGTCGGCGGAGGCTGGCTGATCTTCGCGCTGCCACCCGCCGAGTTGGGCGTCCACCCGGGCGACGGCAAGTTCGTCCAATCTCACGGCGACCAGCACCTCCTGGGCTCCGTGCTCTACCTGACCTGCGACGACCTGCCCGCGCTCGTAAAGTCGCTCCAAGCGAAGCACATCGAGTGCTCGTCCCCGGTCGAAGCCGACTGGGCCACCGCAACCACCATCCGTCTGCCGAGTGGAGGGCAGCTGGGCTTGTACCAACCGAAACACCGAACGGCCTTCTAGCCGCCACTCCGCGCCACCCGGCCACCTCCGCCCCCGCGAGAATCGGTCGCCATTCCCACATTCGGCCCCCCCCTTCCGCGCCGCTCCGACGCCCAACGTTAGTGTGCGCCAGCAGCACAGATCAAGTTAAAATTAGAGATCGGGTCGAAAAGTCTCGTTAGATGGCACTGTCTTCCAGGACCTTCCGTGTCCTTGTCAGTTCGGCGTTTTCCGACCTCCCAAACGAACACGGCATTCTCTACGGCGACGTGTTTCCCAAGCTCGGGGAACTGTGTCGGCGCCACGCCTGGAGATTCCAGGCCATCGACCTGAGCCCGGCCGCCGGTCTCCAGGACCTCACCCGCTTCCGGTCTTTCTCGCCGCCGCCCATCTACATCTGTGTGGCTGGCGAACGCTACGGCTACCGTCCCCTGCCCGAAATCATCCCCGGCGCCGAATTCGCGCAAATCGAAAAGCGCGTCCCCGCCGGCGCCGTCGCTTTTCTGCGCGAGTGGTACCGCCTCGACGCCAACGCCGTGCCGCCGGTCCACGTTCTCCAACATCCCAGCGGCGTCTTCGCCCAGCCCGCGGCCTGGGAGCGCTTCGTCGCCACGCCGCTGCATTCGCTTCTGGTGGATGCGGTGTCCGCCCTCGATCTGCCTCCCGAAGAGCGCCTGAAATACGAAGCGTCGGCAACCGAGCAGGAGATCCAGGCCGCCCTCGCCGGAAAGGATGGCGGCCCGGTCCACATCTTCTGCTTCGCGCGCGCCTGGGACCCGGCTTCCGCCGAACCCGATGCGGACTCCCGCGCCCGCCTGGAAGCGCTCCGGAAGCGGTTGCGGCAGCAGCTCGGAGGCAACTGCTACGAGTACACCCCGAAGTCGCTCGGGACCTTGGCCGCCACCGCTACGGCCGCGCTCTATCGCCTCGTCCAGGCCGAAATCAAACCCCAGGAGAAGCTGGCTTCGGAAGATCGCGAGAACGCCGCGCACGAAGCGTTCGGACACGAACGGGCGCGCTGGTTCACCGGCCGGGCGAAGCCGGTGGAGCGGATCGCACAGTATCTGCACGGCGCCGATCCGCATCCGCTGGTGGTCGCGGGACCGCCGGGATCGGGCAAGTCGGCGCTGCTGGCGCACTCGCTGGACCGCTACCGGAGCCTGCGGCGCGACGCGGTCGTGATCTATCGCGCGGCCGGCGCCACCGCGGAATCCGTGGATGGCCGCGCGCTGCTGGCGGAGGTCTGCCGCAGGCTTGGCCGCGCCACCCCGAGCCCCGCCGCCTACACGGAGCTGATCGAACAGTTCCCCGAGCGGCTCAAGACCTCGGCCGCCTCCGCGCCCGTCACGGTGATCCTCGATGGCCTCGACCAGTGGCCGCATCTGGACCAGGCACGCGATCTCGATTGGCTGCCGGCCACGCTCCCCGCCGGCGCGCGGCTGATCGTCGCCGCGTCGTCCCCCGAACTGGTGTCGCGCCTCAAGAAGAAGGTTCCCGCCGGGAACATCGTCGAACCGGGGCCCATGACGATTGGCGAGGGCGGCCGGCTGCTCGATCTGTGGCTCCGCGACGCCGGGCGCACGCTCTCCGCCGCCCAGCGGACCCGGGTGCTGGAAGGTTTTCGAGCGTGCCCCCTGCCCGGCTATCTGAGGTTGTCGTTCGAGGAAGCGCGCCGTTGGCGCTCGTCCGCGCCGCCAAGCGCCTCCTCGCTGGCTCCGGACATGGCCGGACAGATCGACGCCCTGCTGGCTCGGCTCGCCAAGCGCCACGGCCGCGCCCTGGTCGCCCGCTGTCTCGGCTACCTTGCGGCGGCGCGCCAGGGACTGGCTGAAGACGAGATCTTCGAACTTCTCGCCCGCGATGGCCTGGTCACGGCGGCCACCTGGCCTCCTCTATGCGCGGACCTGTGGCCCTATCTGATCGCGCGCGCCGCCGACGGCGTCACGCTTCTCGCCTTCGCGCACCGCGAATTCCAGGAAACGGCCGCCCAGTCGTTCCTGGCGGGCGAAGAGCGCCGCGCGCGCCACCAGGCTCTCGCCGGCTACTTCGAGGAAAGCGGTTATCCCGCGCGCCGCCTGGCCGAACTCGCCCGCCAGCAGGCGCTGGGCGGATTGTGGGGACCGCTCGAAGCCACCCTCACGAGTTTCGATTTCGCCGAGGCCAAGGCGCGCGCGGGGCTGCTGTGCGACCTGGTCGACGACCACCGCATCGCCGCCTCCTGCTGGCGCTCCGAAAAGCCGGGGCCGCCGCCCTGGTACGAGTGGAGCCGGTTCCTTTCGGCCGAGGCGCGCACCATCGAGGCCACCTTCGCCAAGCATCCGCAGATCCTCTTCCAGCAGGCCTTCAACCACTCCCTCGACGGCCGCGTCTCCCGCGCCGCGCGGGCGCTGGTCCAGCAGGGACGCGAGCCTCGCGAGGCCTGGTTCGAACGCGTGAACCGGCCCGAACTCCCGCCCGGCCGCGACTGCCTGGCCACCTTCGAAGGCCACAGCGGACCGGTATCCTCGATAGCGCTGGCCGCCGCCGGCGAGCTGGTGGTCTCCGGTGGTGTCGATGGCACGCTGCGCGTGTGGAGGCTTTCGACAGGCGCCTGCCTGCGCGTCATGCGCGGCCACACCAGCGGCATCATGGCCGTGGTGGTGGCCGGGGCCCAGGGCAATCGCGTCGTCTCCGCGTCCTGGGACACCACGCTTCGGGTCTGGGACCTCGACAGCGGAGAATGCCTGCACGTCCTGGGCGGTCACCTGACCCCGGTGGTTTCGCTCGCTGCCGTAGGAACCGAGCGGGTGGCGTCTGGCTCTACCGACGGCGGCCTGAGCCTGTGGGAAATCGAAACCGGAAAGTGCCTGGCGGCGTGCAAGGGCCACCGCGACCGCATCAACTCCATCCTGGCGATCCCCGGCGACCGCATCGCCTCGGCGTCGGACGACGGTTCGGTCCAGGTCTGGAACCAGGATGGATTGCGTCTTGGCGTGCTGACCGGCCACGGCGGCCCGGTCCTGCATCTGAATTGGATCGGCGGATCGCTCGCGACGTCCTGCCACAACGGGAAGATCCTGATGTGGGATCTCGAAACCAGCAAGACCCGCGACATCCTGGTCGGACACACCGGACCCGTCGCGGGCACCGCTCCGCTCGACGCCGCGCGCCTGGTCTCCTGGTCGTTCGACAACACCGTGCGCTTCTGGTCCCTGGTGGATGGGTCGCAGCTTCTCGTCCTGGGGCGCCACGCCTCGCCCGTCACCTGCGTCCAGGTGCTCAAGGACGGCCGCCTGCTCTCGGCGTCCGAGGATTCCACGCTGCGGCTTTGGGACCCGGAAGGCGCATCTCTCGGGGTGATGGCCGGCCACCGCTCCTGGGTCACCAGCCTCGCGACCGGCGCGGAGGCGGTCATTTCTGCGGGCCGCGATGGGACTCTGAAGGTCTGGGACCCGGACGCCGTGAGCGGCGAGAACCCGGCTCGTAGGGTCGACGTCCCTCTCGAGATTGCCCGCTCGCACGCCCTCGCCGGCGTGTTCGTGGTGGATGCCACCACCGCCATTTCCGTGACCGGCGAACCCGAGTGGTACCAGCTCTGGGATCTGGAGAAAGGCGTCTGCCTGCAGTCCGCCGCCGCAACCTCCGAGGCCGGCAGGCAGCTCCGGGAGCGTATTCGCGGCCGGGCCGCCGTCCCCGGACCCTCCTTCTTCGGCGGGCCCCGTTCCCAGTGGGGCTTCGCCATCCGGGGCGCCGCGGGGAACGACAACGGGACCGCTCCCGGACTGGCGCTGACCCGCGAACGCGAGCGCGAGGAGGGATTGTTCGATCCCGAGCCTGGCGAGCTGGCCTTCTATCCGGTGGTCTGCCACGCGGCTTCCTGGACTTTCGAGTGCGAGTACGGCATCGCCTTCGACGCACGCACCCGCGAGCCGCACATCGTCAAAGCCCACCACGGTACGCCCGCAGCCGTGGAGCCGGAAGCGGGCGTGGCGCCGCCCGGCGGGCTGCGCTCGCTGGTGCGCAAGCTTTGGGGACGCGGAGATAAGCTATGAGCGGACCCGAAGCCGCCTGGTACGTCACGCGCCTGGCCCAGATCCCCTCCTCCCCGCTCACCGGCGCCGGGTTCCTCGACAACGTGTCCGGTTCCGCCGAGTGCCGCCGGATCGGGTACGCCATTCATCGACTCGGTGGCCACGAGGGCATGCTGCGAGTCTGGGATTCCTGCCGCAGCTCCCTGGGCGCCGAGACGGCGAACCGGATCGCGAGGGCTTGGGCCGGCATTGGACAGTGGCAAGGGCCCCCGGCCTGAAACGCCCCTTTCGGCGGGTGTATACTCCGGACTGCGACGGTGCGTATCACTACTATGTACATCCGGATCCTTCTGGCGCTCACAGGCTCCCTTGCCCTCACGGCCGGCGCGCCGCCGGCGGCCGATGTCTCCATACGCCAGATCAAGTTCACT
>DATNLV010000736.1:0-3157 GCA_035602665.1 Bryobacteraceae bacterium
CCCGCGTACTGCGCCATGTGGGTGTACTCGATCTGAACGACGTCGACGCGCCGGGTGTAGATCTGGCGATCGATGAGCCACTGAAAGTCTTCGTTTGCGAACTCACGAACCGCATGGGACTGCGGCGAACCCAGCCGGCTGGTTGGACCGGGGCGGACCAGGAATTCGGCCGAGGCGCAAAGGCGGGCCACCTCTTCCTGGGCCTCGCGTTGGCTGGCGTGTTCGAGCATGCAAAGCAGGTGTAACTCCGAAAGCCGGGCCAGCTCGCGCACCGTCGCGTTCATGAAGACGGCCCCGCCATGGATCGGCGGCAACAGCGGATACGGAGAGACGAAGAGGACCGATGGCCTCTCGGGCGCGCCGGAAGACTCCTCCATCTCGAAGCGATCGCGGAAGTAGCCGCCGCGCGGCCTCAGGAACGCCTCGGTATCGGACACCACGGCCATCCGGTGCGCGCGCCAGCGCGAGACGAGCGCCCCCGGAAGCTGGAGGAAGGCGCGCAAGACCCCGGCGGCGCTGGCCCGCGAAGGGGAGTCGCCGTCGATGCCGCTGGCGAGCGAGCCTGCCAGCGCGAAGGCGAAGTGCGCGGCCAGCTTGCGCCAGTCCTGTATGTTCTTCCAGGCGAACAGAACATAGTTCTTCTGGTAGACCGCGTTGATCTGGTCCGCCGTGAAATGCCTGCCGATCGTGCCCCGATGCTCGTGGTACACCGAGCTCGCCGGCTGGTAGAGCACCTGCCATCCGCGCTTCCAGGCCAGGAACCCGAGGTCGGCGTCCTCCAGGTAGAACGGCCGCAGCAGCCGATCGAATCCGCCGAGCTCGAGGAACTTGCGCCGGTCGAAGGCGCAGGACCCGCCTCCGCCGTAGAAGCAGGGATACAAATCCCGCACCTCATCGTCGATGCGGTGGCTGAGCCGAAGCGCGCCGTCGTGCCACGAACCCTGGGTCAGGCCGGTCTCTTCGCGCCTGCGGTTCGGGTCGCTGAAGAATATCTGGCAGGAGACGGCGAAGACGCTCTCGTTGCGGAAGCCCGCCAGCAGGGGCGCCAGGAAATCCGGCGCCACGCGCATGTCGTTGTTCAGCAGAACCACGATGCCGTTTCTTGCCGCGCGGACTCCGGCGTTCGCGCCCCCGCCGAATCCGAGGTTGCGGTCGAGCGCCACCAGCTTGACCCCAGGGAAACGCTCCCGGAGGAATTCGGCGCTTCCGTCCGTAGAGCCGTTGTCCACGACGATGACTTCGTTTTCGGGGTTGCCGGCGAGCGCCGCGATCACGGAGGGGAGATACTTCTCGAGGAGGTCGCGCCCGTTCCAACTGGGGATCACCACCGAAGCTGCGGAGCTGTCCGGCCGTGCGTCGGCGCGGGCGTGCCGCTTTCCCACCAGGAGCCACAGAAGGTCGCAAAGGGCCAGCGCCGCGGCGGCCAGAATCAGGGCAAGCGGACAGAGAACCAACAGGGGCACGCGCAGCAAAAGACGGATGAGCCTCCGCATGTCACTCGCCGTTGAGCCTGGGACCGAGTCCGAGGAGATTTCCCAGTTTTACCCAACGCGAAGCCGTGGCGCAATTGACCCGCTCCTCCAGGCGCAGCATCCGGGCAGTGCGCTCCTCGAGCGTCGTTTCGGTCGCGTGCAGCACCTCTACGCAATGCGCCAGGTCCCTGCCCTTGGCTTCGAGCTCGGAATCCAGACGGCGCGCCCACACGGTCTTGGCATCGTTCTCGGCCTCAACTTTGGCGAGCTGGGCGGCATAGCCCGCCGCGGTCCGCTGCAGTTCCTCCACGCTCGCCGTAAGCTGTTGTCCCCACTTGGTCTTAGCGCAGATCTCGGCCTGGAGATCGTCGAACGTGAACCGGCCGCTGGTGGCTGTCTCGGAGAGTTGAGATTCGAGATCCGAGACTCGAGAGAGTGCGGCTTTCAGTTGATCCGCGACGTTGGTAGCCCTCAGATTGCTCTGTTCGAGCGCCGCGGACAGGCTCATGGCCCACTCGGTCTTGGCGAGATTCTCCGCCTCGAACGCAGCCTCGGCGGCGGCGAGCTTCTCGTCAAGTTGCCGGGCCCACTCGGTCTTGATGCGGTCTTCGGTTTTGAAGGTGGCGATCTGAGCCTCGAAGCCGGCGGCGGTCTGCTCGAGCTCGTTCTGCAGTTGGAGAATGCGGGCCGAAGCGGCGGCGAGCTTCTCGTCAAGCTCGCGGGCCCACGCGTTCTTGGTGCTGTCTTCGGCCTGCAGTTCGACGACGCGGGCCAAGGCGGCTGCGAGCTGGCCGTCGAGCTCGCGGGACCACTCGGTCTTGGCGCGGTTCTCGCCCTCGAGCGTGGCGACTTGAGCTTCGAAGCCGGCCGTGGTCTGTTGGAGCTCGGCCTGGAGTTCGACGATGCGGTCCGAGGCGGCCGCAAGCTTTTCGTCAAGAGTGCCCGACCAGCGGTTGGCCTCTTCGAGAGCGGCCTTCTGGATGCGGAACATCTCGACGAGTTTCTCTTTGTCCCCCCGGAGGTGGTCGACGTCGATTTCGAGCTTGGCGATATGCAGCTCGCGCTCATGGAGAACATTGGCCGTGGTGGGCACATAGACGAACGGCGCCGGCGGCGGCTGAGGCGAACCGGAGCACGCGGCCAGGAAGAAATGGGCGCCGTTGGGATCGGGGGCGATGCCGGCCTGCTGCAACTCCGGCAGACCATGGCCGTTGGCCGGGGCTGGCTGAAAAGCGATGCCCTCGACGTGGTTTTGAAGGAAGAGATGAACGTGCGGAAACAGCGCCCCGAGCGCGGCCCGGAACTCGTCGAAGGTGAATTCGTGCACGTGAAACGGGTTGGGACCGGAGACGCTACGGGCCTCGGCGTAGTAGTCGCGATTGGGTGTCGAGAGAAGGAAAATGCCCCCCGGAGCCAGAACGCGACGGCTCTCCAACAGGAAGGCGTTCCAGTCTTCCAGGTGCTCGATCACCTCGAAGGAGATCACAAGGTCGAAGGCGGCGTCGGGCAGGGGCATCGCCGAGCACGAGCCTTCGAGAAACTCCACTCCCGGGGCCGCGGAATGCTCGCGCGCGTGGGCGATGGCCTCCGGTGCGATGTCGAGTCCGGTGACGCTCAATGCCTGCCCGGCCAACGCCGCGCAGCCGTAGCCCGTGCCGCAACCGGCATCGAGCACGCGTTTCCGC
>DATNLV010000769.1:0-5291 GCA_035602665.1 Bryobacteraceae bacterium
GGCAATCAGATGCCCGGCTTCGGCGGCGGCGCCGACGGCAACGCACAAATTCCGGTCATGTACGCCGTGGGTCCGAACAACGCAAACTACGCCTTCTTCCTCGACCAGGTCTACAAGCAGACCTGGGATTTCAGCGGCAATCCGTGGAACGTCCAGATGTGGGGCGACCAGGTCCGCGGATACCTGTTCACCGGCAAGGACCTGCCCACGCTGCGCCAGGCCTACATGGATTTGACCGGCCACCCGCCCGTGCCCCCCAAGAAGATGTTCGGACTGTGGGTGTCGCAATACGGCTTCCGGCAGTGGGCGGAGATTGACGGCAAGCTCGCCAACCTGCGCGCGGACCAGTTCCCCATCGATGGCTTCGTGCTCGACCTGCAATGGTTCGGCGGCATCCCCAACCGGATGGGCAGCCTCACCTTCGACCCCACGAATTTCCCCGACCCGGCGAACAAGCTCGCCGACTACCAGAACAACCAGGGCATCGGGATCATGGCCATCGAAGAATCGTATATCGATCAGGGCCTGCCCGAGTACACCGACCTCTCGAATCGCGGATATCTGATGAAGCTGTGCCAGAACGGCCCTGCCAACACCTGCGACCCGACGAGCGATTGCCCCACCTGCCCGCCCTCCGTCATAGGCCCCATCTGGTTGGGCACGGCCGGCATGGTGGATTGGACCAACGACGCCGGCGCGGACTACTGGCACGACCTCAAGCGCCAGCCGCTGATCAACATCGGGCTCGCGGGTCATTGGATCGACCTGGGCGAACCGGAGCAGTACAACCCGTCGGATTGGGCTTCCGGCATACTCCCCGCCAAACACGCTCATGCCGATTACCACAACCTCTACAGCCTCAAATGGGCGCAGAGCATCGCGCGCGGCTATGTCCGCAACGGCAGCACGCGCCGCCCGTTTATGATGGCCCGCTCGGGCGCGGCCGGCATCCAGCGCTCCGGCGCCGTCATGTGGTCCGGCGACATCGGCTCGCAATTGGGCAACCTGGCGGCGCACTTCAACGCTCAAATGCACATGTCGATGTCGGGCATCGATTACTTCGGCTCCGACCTCGGAGGCTTCCACCGCGAGGCGCTCAACAGCGATCTGAACGACCTGTATACGCGATGGTTCGCCAACGGCATGATCTTCGACGTTCCCGGGAGGCCTCACACGGCCACGGATAAATGCCCGTATCCAACGCCGAATCCGCCACCCGCCGGCTGCAACGAGACGGCTCCCGACCGCATCGGCGATATGGCCAGCAACCTCGCGAACCTGCGCCAGCGCTACGCCATGAGCCCCTACATGTATTCGCTGGCCTGGCGCGCCTACCTGTTCGGCGAGCCCGTCGTGCCGCCGCCGGTGTACTACTATCAGAACGATCTGAATCTCCGCCAGACGGGCGACGAGAAGATGCTGGGCCGCGATCTGCTGGTGGCCGCCGTCTCAGGCCCTGGGCCGCCGAACGCCAACGGAGAGACCGCGCGCAGCGTCTATCTGCCCGCGGGCGACTGGATCGACATCGCCACCAGCCAGTGGTTCCACAGCACCGGCCAGACCTTCGCCGGCCAGGCCGAGGTTCTCAACGGGCTCTTCCGCGTCCCTGCTTACGCGCGCGCCGGCGCCATCATCCCGAAGATGTTCGTCGACAGCAAGACCATGAACGTTGTCGGCCTGCGGTCGGATGGATCCACCCACAACGAGCTCATCGCGCGCGTCTATGCCTCGAGCCTGCCCACCGCCTTCACGCTCTACGAGGATGACGGCCAGACCACGGCCTACCAGGGCGGAGCCTTCGCCGCCACGCCGCTCGGCCAGCAACTCGCGAACGGACCCGGCTCGGCACTAACGGAAACAGTCACCATCGGCGCCACGAGCGGCACGTACAGTGGCGCGCCCGCCAGCCGCAACAACGTCGTCGAACTGCTGGCGGAGAATGCGCAGTCGAGCGGAGTGACCTTGAACGGGACCGCTCTCGCGCAACTCGCCGACCAGCCCTCGTTCGACTCAGCCGACAGCGGCTGGCTGAACGCCGGCAACAACCTGATCCTGGCCAAGACCGGTATCCAGGCCGTCGCGACAGCCAAGACGCTGGCGTTTGCACTGAACATCGTGGCGCCCGCGGCGGTGACGTTCGTCTGCAACAACGGCTCGACTGTCTGGGGTCAATCGGTGTATGCCTCCGGCAGTATTCCGGCGCTCGGTAACTGGGTGCCCGGCCAGGCCGTGAAACTCAGTCCCAACGGCCCCTATCCCGCGTGGACCGCCACCATCGCCGTGCCACCCTCGACCGCCGTCCAATGGAAGTGCATCAAGCGCCCCGAGAACGCCGACAGCCCGCTGGTCTGGCAGCCCGGTGCGAACAACGCGTTCACCTCCCCAGCCACCGGCAGCCTGACGACGACCGGCGATTTCAACGCCGCCGGCGTGGCCTCCGAGCAGTTCATCTGCGATAACGGCACCACCGTCTTCGGCCAATCGGTCTACGTGCTGGGCAGCATTCCCGCCCTGGGCAATTGGGATCCGAACGCGGCCGTGAAACTCGACCCGACCAACTACCCGCGCTGGACCGGGACGGTCGCGAATCTTCCACCGAACACCGCCGTGCAATGGAAATGCATCAAGCGTGGCTCAGGCCCGGACACCTGGCAGCCCGACCCCAACAACACCTTGACGACTCCACCCGCAGGCCAGGTAGGAACGGCCAGCAGTACTTTCTAGGCCTCCCCTGCCCCTCACCCCGCGCGCAGCGCCACCACGGTGATGTCGTCGCCCTGCACCGGATCGGCCGCCTGCGCCGCCTCGATCAGGGCCGCGATGACCGCATCGACCGGCGCGCCCTGGCAGCCGTGCAGAATCTCCAGCACCCGCTCCTCGCCGAATTCCACGTCGCTCTCGATGCCGGCCTCGCTGACGCCGTCCGAGTAAGCGACCAGCGTGTCCCCGGGCGCCAGCGCGACCGACCGCTCCTCGCAGTCCCAATCGCGAAACGCTCCCAGCACCGTGGCCGTGGTGCCGAGTCTTTCCACACCCCCGCCGGCGCTCGCGATCACCACCGGCGCGGGATGGCCGCAGTTGACATACCGCACCCTCCGCGTTCCCTCGTCGTACTGGGCGAAGAAGAGGGTGGCGAACTGCTCCGGAGGCGTCGAGTCGAAGAACAGCCGGTTGACCGCGCACAGCAGCGATCGCGGGCTGTCCAGCGCGATGGCCGCGTGGCTCCTGAAGCAGCCCTGAAGGTTGGCCATCAGCAGAGCGGCCGCAATTCCCTTCCCCGACACATCCGCCAGCACGAAGCCCAGCACGCCCGGCGCGAGGTCGAAGAAATCGTAGTAGTCGCCGCCCACTTCCCGCGCCGGCGCGCAGCGGCCCGCGTAGCTGGTCGAGCTCAGAAGGTGGCTGGGCGGCGGGAAGAGTCTCTGCTGGACGTTGCGCGCGATTTCGATCTCGGTGCGCGCCCGCGATTCGGCCCGGCGCCGCAACGCGCCTTCACGCGCCTGCTTCTCCACCATCCCCAGCAGCCGCTGGTTGTCCCACGGCTTCTGCACGAAATCCACCGCGCCCCGCCGCATCGCCTCGACAGCCAGATCGATGTTGCCCCAGGCCGTCATCACGATCACCGGAGGCGGGCTCTCGGCACCGTGCAACTGCGCCAGCAGGTCGAGGCCCTCGCTGCCCGAAGTGGTGTCGCGGGCGTAATTCAGATCCATGAGGATGAGATCGTAGTCCGCGGCTTCGGCCGCGCGCAGCAGGCCCTGCGGCGAATCCACCAGGTCCGCCAGATGCCCGGCTCCCTTCAGCAGCAGCCGCAGCGCCTCCAACACATCCGAACGGTCATCCGCCACCAGCACGTGCAGCGGCCCGATCTCAACGCTCGTGGTCATCGAACTTCCAGGGTTGCACGTTGGCTGCCATCCGACAACTCCATGACGCCGATAGCCCGGCGAAGGGCCCGCGAGGAGGCCGGTGTCCGATTTTGGGACGCCACGCTTCCAGTTCCGGGCGCTATGCTCGGAAACGGTGGCGGACCTCTTCACGCTGGGCCATTCCACGCGCCCGATCAACGACTTCCTGGCGCTCCTGAAAGAGCACGGCATCGCCCGTCTGGTGGACGTCCGGACCGTGCCACGTTCGCGCCATAACCCCCAGTTCAACATCGACTCCCTGCCCCAGTCGCTGGAGCGCGCCGGCATCGCCTACACCCACCTGGTAGCCCTCGGAGGTCTCCGCCACACGCGCAAGGATTCGCCCAACACCGCCTGGAAAAACGCGTCGTTCCGAGGCTATGCCGACTACATGCGGACGCCCGAGTTCGATCGCGCCCTCGACGACCTGATCGCCCTGGCCGCTCGTGAGCGGATCGCGATCCTGTGTGCCGAGGCGGTGCCTTGGCGCTGCCACCGCTCGCTCATCGCCGACGCCCTCACCGCTCGCGGCATCAAGGTGACGCACATCATGGGCCCGGCCCGCACCCAGCCGCACAAGATGACCTCGTTCGCCCACGTCGAAGGCGCGCGCGTGACGTATCCGGGAACCCAGACCACACTGGATCTCGGATGAAGATCATTGGGCCACGCGGTAAGTGAGACCGGAGTAAATCGTGTTCAGCCGGGGATTTCGTGGAAGATAAAGGACACAAACGGTCGAGCCGATTTCCAAGCGGTTCGAGTAACAACTCCCTTCCGCGACTCTCCCATCTTCCGTGCGGAACCCATATTCCGCCCTCCACACGCCGCCCCCGCGGAAGGAGCACTTACGGACCACCCCGGCGGTGGGCACTCCCTGCGCGACCAACTTGTGATCCCGGCGGAGCACACAGATGAACCAGATGCCGCTCACAAGGAAGAGCATCTCGCCAAGGCACGGCATGCTCCAGCCGGGTGCGGGCCCCTCCCAGGCAGCCGGATGGCTAATCGCCGGATTCGAAGACAAAAACCGGATGGGTAGAGTGTCGCCCGGCTTGACGTAGTGCTCAGATGAAACGGAGCACTCGCCAGTCTGGGCCACCCCGTTGGCAGTGAAGCCGTAGCTCAGCATGTCCGGATACCACCTTATCCTCCGCACGCGCATCACCTCGCCGGTGGTTTCGCGGCTGCTTCCGCGGCGCAACGCCTCCGTCCGCGCCATCTCTTGCGCTGCCTCGCGGAAGTCGAAGAACAACGAGACGGCCGTCCAGAGAAACAACGCACAGAGCACCAGCGTGACACCGCCTTTCGCCATTCGCGTCTCTCGCGGCAGCGCCTCCACGAGTTCGCTTGGCGCGGTCCAGCCCTCGGGGAGCGAGGCGT
>DATNLV010000770.1:0-3518 GCA_035602665.1 Bryobacteraceae bacterium
TGCGGCAGATCCAGGCTCCGCCAGCCGCTGTCGGAGAAACCCGGCTGCTGCGCGCCCGGTGCATCGCCCTTGAAGAACTTCCACCCGAAGTCGAAGCCCTCGCGAACCCGCGCCGCGGCCTGATCCTGCCCCAGCGCCGCCGGCCGCAGTCCCGCCACCAACGCCGCCGCCCCCAAGAGCTGCCGCCGGCTTATCGTCCCGCCGCGATCCTGTTCCATGCCCCTCAGTATCGCGCGTGGCGCCGGCTACCTGAGCGGCAGCCTCCGGATTCGGATGCTCTTACGATCTGCCGAAACCGCGGCTCCCTCGGAGAGCGCGGTCTCGCATTGTGTGCAGACGGACTCGATCAAGCCGGCCTGGTGCGCGTGGAAATCGTGGTCCAGCGTCACGCACACCCTGTCGTTACGAGCCTGTTCCAGAATGTGGATGTCCTCGGCTCGTTCGAGTCCGATTTCGGAGACGTGAATCGCGTCCAACCCGTGCCGGCGAAGGATCTCAGCGGTACGCGGAGCGAGCCCCTGGCCCAGCAAAACCCGGATCATGCCACGCGATCGATGCTCAATCGCTCGTCATCGACAGTTGCCGCCGCGTAGCGCAGGACCTGCTGGAGGTCGTCGGGCTCAAGCGAAGGGTAGTCGGCGAGCAGCGCGGCGCGGTCGGGGTAAGTCGCCAGCAGTTCGAGTACGCGACGCACCGTGATCCGCAACCCTCGTATGCAAGGCTTCCCGCCGCACTTACCCGGCTCGACCGTAATCCGATCAAACGGGTCCACCGTCGCCATGTGCTCAGTTTAGACCATACGGCGGCATCACATCTTAGGTTCGACGAGCGCCTGATAGACCACCGGGCGGCTCAGGTGCTCCACATCGGGTTGCCCGGGGCCGAACATCCGTTGCGTCATGCCAACGAAGATCAGATCGTTCGCGGGATCGACCCAGAACCAGGTGTCGGCCGCTCCCAGCCAATAGAACGTGCCGTTGCCCACAACCTCGTCGGCTTCGAGCGGATCGGTGAAGACCGCGCCATCGTAGCCATACCCCATGCCCGGGCGCATGACCTCGTGCCCAATGGAGAACTCGCCGGTCATCAGTTGGGGGTCGAGATGGTTCGAGGTCATGAGCGCGACCGAGGCCGGCGACAGGACGCGTACGCCGTCGAGTTCTCCCCGGTTCAGAAGCATCTCGGCGAAGCGCATGTAGTCCTGCGCCGTCGAGACCAGGCCTCCGCCGCCTGAGGGCATGGTGGGCTCGGTCGCATAGCCGCGTTCCGGGCCGCTGTCCACCATCACGCCGTCCTTGTCCCCTCGGTAGAGCGTGGCAAAGCGGTCCCACTTCTCTTTGGGAACATAGAAGCCCGTGTCCTTCATCTTGAGGGGCTCGAATATGTGTTGCCGCATGAAATCGGGCAAGGACTGGCCCGACAGTTTCTCCACGATATAGCCCTGGATATCCTGGGACACGCTGTATACCCAGCGGCTCCCCGGCTGGTAGAGCAGCGGAATCTTCGCCAGCTTGTCGATCATCCCCTGGAGGGATTGGGCTCCGAGGACTTGTTCGCCCATGTACATCTTGTCTACCGGTGTGCCCCCGAAGAGCCCGTAAGTGAAGCCCGCGGTGTGGCTCATCAGCTCGCGCATGGTGGGGGCGTGGACCGGGTCTTCGAGAATCACTTGTCCGTTCTGATCGAAGCCCTTGAAGACCTTCAGATGGGCGAACTCGGGGATGAACTTCGCGATGGGATCCGAGGGCAGCCATTTGCCCTCCTCATAGAGGATCATCATGGCAACGCCCGTGACTGGCTTGGTCATGGAGTAGATGCGGAAGATGGTGTCGGCCGTCATGGGCGCGCCGCTCGCGATATCCTTCTGGCCGTAGGTGCGCTCCTCGACCACTTTGCCGTGGCGCGCGAGAAGGGTCACGATTCCGGCGAGCTCTTTCTGATCCACCTCGCGTTGCATAGCGGCGTGCAGACGATCGAGTCGCGCGGACGAGAAGCCCAGCTTCTCCGGGCTCGTTTGCTGCGCGAGTGTCTGGTGCGCGAATGCGACGAAGAGCACAGCGGTCAGGCACGGCACCGCGAAACGGGTGAGTTGCTTGGCTTTCATTCGTCTTGGTCCTTGGCCATCCATATCGTATCCCTTTCGGCCTGCCAGTAAGGGTCAACTTCAGGGACGTCCTACGCTGGATCGATTCGTTCGCGGTCTCTGGTGGATGCCTTCAGTTCCCAAACGCCATTCAAGTTCCGAAGTCCGTAGAGGACTCTTCGTTCGCGCTTAGCGTAAAAAGTCCTGCGCGACCAGAGGGTGTGCACTGCCGCCTGGAGATGTCGGGTCGTACGGGAAGGAACAGCGACGCGGACCGAAAGGGAGTGTCTTGTCGGCGGTTTGTCCGGAATGCTCCAGCCTATTGGAGCAGGATTGAACTGCAGTCTGACGCTCCAATCAAAAAGCGGAAGACCGGTTCTGCTAAAGCCACTGCCGCCATACCCACTCGGCAACGCAAAACCACCGGCCGCTGTCCACCGGGTCTGATGAGGGCGCAGCCAGTGGGAACACACCCCAACTTCAGCGTACAGTCGCGACCCGTCGCTAACGGCTTTGACTGTAGATGCGTCCTCCGCCAGAATCTCCAGTACTTGTTCCCAGAGCGCTGGATCGTCTTCCGCGGACAGCCGCTCCTTGAGGGTGACAGGTAAAGCTGCAGGAACGTCAGGTTGATCCGTCATTCCAGATCCATCGTACATCGTCGCGACGAATGACATCCAGAAGTCAAGCCTCTTGTGACTACTAGCAAGGAAACGAATTGCAAACAACCTATTACGAATGAATTACCTACAAGCAATCCTCCACTTTTCTCTTGCCTCCGTTCCTAGCGTTTGCTAACATAGCACTTGCTAACCTAGCGGGCACTAGGAGGAGGCGAACACCTTGCAGCGAATGACGTCCGACGATCGCCGCGCCGCCATCATGGAGACCGCCATCAAGCTGTTCTCCGAGCGCGGCTTTCGTGGCACCACCACACGCGCCCTGGCCGACGCCATCGGCGTCTCCGAGCCCGTCCTCTACGAGCATTTCAAGTCCAAGCGCGAGCTGTTCGAAGCCATCATCGACGTCAAATCGCGCGAAGGCGTGGCCCGCGCCACCGCCCTCCTGCAGCCTCTCGCCGACGCCGGCCAGGACCGCGATCTGCTCATCGGCCTGGGCGAATTCGTGGTCCAGTGCCACACCGAAGATGAAGCTTACGGCCGGCTCGTCCTGATGGCCGCGCTCGAAGGCCCCGAACTGGGGGGCATTTTCTACGAACGCCAGCGCGAGGCACGTAGGATGCTGGCTGCCTACTTCGCTGCCCGCACCCAGGCGGGCGTTTTTCGCGAAGTCGATCCCATCATCGCGGCCCGCGTCTTTCTGGGCGTGTTCGTCCACCTGGGCATGGACCGTATGCTCTACCACGGCGCGTCCGAATTGGGGAGCGTCCGTGAAGTTGTAGAACAAATGGTCGATGTATTCCTGAAGGGAATCT
>DATNLV010000003.1:0-2569 GCA_035602665.1 Bryobacteraceae bacterium
CCGTCCGCCAGCCGGTTCTGCGCGGTCGCCCGCAGCGTGAGGATCGGGCTCGTACCGAGGGTCAGGCGTTCCGTCCCCGGCATGCCCTGGGTGATCGCCGCCAACTGTTCCGGATGCAGGATCGGACCCATCTGGCGGAGCCGGAGAATCGTGTCGATGACGTCGACCGGGGTGCCCACCGCGGCCAACACGGCCGGATCCGCGGTGTTCACGTCCACCGAACCGGAGCCGTAAACGGAAAGGCAGTCTCCCAGTCCGCGGCGCCGTACCAGGCCGCCTTGCGGCGCCCGCTCGTAAGTGCCATAAAACAGTTCCGGAGTCATTCCTCTGACCGACAGCAGTTCCTCGATCTCCTGGAATGACGCATGGCGGGAGCCAAAAGACGAAGTACCGGGAACAGAAAGCCCTTCCGAGGGCTCAAGCTGCGGAGTGCGCCAGTCTACGATCGCCAGGGCGATGTCGCGGGCCCTGAGCGGGTCGGCGCCCAACGCCAGGAGAAGAGTGTAAAGCTCCTCCGGCGGCGCGAGGTTGACGTTCAGCTTCGAGGTCTCGGGAATCAGTTCGACAATGGCTCTCCCGGTGGGAAACTCGAGCCGCATCACCGGCCCGCCGTCCCAATAGCGCGAAGTCCCGTCGGGGTTCCGGTAGGCCGCCCCCCACTGTACGTACAGCAGGGCCCGCTCCATGGCCCCGGTGGCGAGGTAGTAGGCCTTGAGACCGTCGGTCGCGTTCGACACCCGGCCTACTTCGGAGCGGACCGAGCTTGCCACCGTGAAGGCGATTGCCGATAGCGCCGCCACCAGCCACAGCACCGCGATCAGCGCGCTTCCGCGTGTGGGGCGGACCCCCGGGTCCGCGGCCGACGCCCCCGTCGGCCTGGTCGGTCGCCGACGGCAAGGCGGGTCCAGGGGGACCCGCGCGGACCAGGGGGTCCGCCCCACTCGCTTACTGGCCATAGGGCTCATAGGGCTGGCGGTTCACCGGCATCGGCACCGTGAGGCTCATCAGCGGCAGGCGCGCGGAATCGGGATCGAGAGGGGCCATGTCGATCCGAACCGCCGTGGGCCATTTTCCCAGCGGCCATTCCGGCAGCCAGCGCTCGCCCAGCGGCGGTTGCTGGTAGTCGCGGTAACTGAAGCGGCAGAACGCCAGCTTGTCGGCCAGCACAAACGAGCCCGGGCCCACCGGGATGGGCCGGAAGGCGCCCATCGCGATCCCCCGATCCGGATCGCGCACCGTACCCATACAGGTGGCGCCGGCCATCTGCGGGCTGTAGGGGAGTTCGCTGACCACCAGGCGCACCCCCACGCCCCGGTCGCCCGGCATCACCTGGAAATCGAGGATGCGCGGCACGCCGCGCGAGGCTTCCTGAAGAGAGTAGCTGGAAACGAAGCGCAGGGACTCCGGCCGCCCATCGAAATACATGAGTCGTTCGGGAGGCTGGTCGCCTCCAGGCACGCACGTGGCCACCACGGGAATCAAGTCCCGAATTTCGCTGCGCATAATGCGTTCGACGCTCGCCACGCGGCGGTTCGACATCAGCTTGGCATTGGCCCTGTCCATGGCGTTGATGCCGACGCGCAGGGTCATGAGCAGTCCCACCGAGAGCAGGCTCAACAGCGTGATCGAGACCAGCAGCTCGATCAGGGTGACGCCGCGAGCGCCAGAGTCCAGGCGACCACCGCCCCTCATTGCCCCTCCGCCATCGGCAGCCTGCCCCGCCGGTAGGCCTCGAGCACCAGCGACCGCGGCTTGTCCGGAGGTCCCCACCACACCCGCAACTCGAGCTGCTCCAGAATCTCGCTGCCGGGAGGCGCTTCGGGCGGCACATCGAAGGGCGTGAGCTGGGCGCTCCAGCCGGCCGGGGCGCCGCCGGTGACAGCCGGGTCGAAGACACCTTGAATGACAGCCAGCTTGGGCAACTGCGGATCGAGCAGCAGTTCGTCCATCTTCTCGTGGGCCAGCAGGGCGGCGCGGTCGTAGTCGGTCAGGCGCCCGGCGTTCCGCAGCGAAGCCGAGAGGTTGGACATCAGGCCCACCACCGCGATCCCCATGATGGCGGTGGCCACCAGCATCTCGAGCAGTGTGAAACCGCGCCTCATCTCTCCTCGGGCCGCTCCACCACGGGGACGCCCGTGATCGGGTCCACGCGCACCATCCGGAGCGCGTGCCGCGAGTTGGCGATTTCGATTCCGGCCTGCGGAACGGCCCCGCCCGGATACAAAAGGAACTGGCGGGTGCCGTCGTCGTCCATTCCCAGATCCGGCAGGATCCTCACGATGGTGACTCCCTGAGGCAGCTCGTACTTCTTCTCGAAGCCCGGCTCCACCGACTGCATCACCAGCAGGTTCTGCGCCTGGATGACGGTGATCGCGACCGCTTGGCCCCGCCGCTCGGCCCTATTGAGCCCGTCGTTGAAAAAGCTGACCACGCCCGCGGCCGCCTGGTTGAGCCGCAGCGTGTCGATGCCCGAGGTAAACGCGGGGTAGGTGATCCCGGAGATCAGCGCAATCAGCGCCACCACGATCATCATCTCGATGAGAGTCACGCCGGAGCGGGACGTGGCGCA
>DATNLV010000009.1:0-8935 GCA_035602665.1 Bryobacteraceae bacterium
GCCGCGGTCTCGCGGGCCGCGCGCGCCGTGGTGGCGATCTACGACCGCAATGTGTTCCCCAACATGCACATCACCTGGGGATCGTACCCGAACAACCTCGGTCACATGGACTTCCTCGGCTGCTTCCGCTGCCATGACGGCAGCCACACCAGCGCCGACGGCCGCACGATTCCCAACGACTGCGACACCTGCCACAAGACGCTGGCGAGCGACGAGGAAAACCCGAAGGTCCTGACCGACCTGGGGCTGGCGGGGCCGAAGCCGTAAGTCCAGCACCGAACCGCGACCATCAGGGAGCGGACCGCCCGGTTCTGTCCCCGCCGCGACCCTCAGGGAGCGGTAGTCGAGGCCGCCGGCGACGCGGGCTTGAGCGCCACGCCCAGCCTCGCGAGCCCGGTGAGAATAACGGGGTCGCGTTGGGCTTCGACTTCGTCGCCGCGCTCGACGCCCAGCGACTGGTTGAAGATCTCGGACTTGAGGCGGCTCGAGATCCACTCCCGCTCGCTCGACCATTCGGTTACAGCCGGGCGAATGTTGCGGGCCGAAAGATAAAGCTGAAATTCGTCGAGGGCCGCGGCGGTGACTTCGAAATCCGCGGTGATGCCGGGGTGGCGCTGCACGTAGCCGGTGGCGAATTGAGTGAAGACGCCGCTGGCCTCCAGGACAATGCGGAAACGAGTCAGCGGTTCCGGGGCTGCCTCGAAATCCGGCCGGATGCCGCCGCCGCCGCGCACCAGGCGACCCGAGTCGGTGCGGAAATCCTTCTTGGTCTCAGGGCTGACCGACACCACCTGCGACTCCTCCAGCGGCTTCTGAATCGAGCGTCCGCTGGGCGTGTAGTAGTAAGCCGTGGTGAGCGCCAGGCCGGTGCCCGCGGAGAGCGGATAGACATTCTGCACGAGTCCCTTGCCGAAAGTTGTCTCGCCCACGATGACAGCGCGGTCGTGGTCCTGTAGCGCGCCGGCCACGATTTCCGAAGCGCTGGCGCTCTTTTCGTTGACCAGCACCGCCACCGGAAAAGTGTACGGCAACGAGTCCTTGGGGACGCTCTCCCGGCTGGCCTCAAAGGACCGGCCGCGTACGCTGAGCAGGCTGGCCTCGGGCTTGAGGAACAGCGAAGCCGTCACCAGCGCGGCGGGAAGGACGCCGCCGGGATTGTTCCGCAGATCGAGCACCAGACCATGCAGCGCGTTTCCACCCAGGCCGTCGATGGCGGTTTTGATTTGCGCGCCGGTGTCGGCGTCGAAGCTGGTGACGCGCACGTAGCCGATGCCGGGCTTGAGCAGGAAGGAGCGCTCGACGCTGGGGGACTGCAGCTCGGCGGGCGTGAGCGTGAACTCGAGAATGCGGACATTCCCCGGCTTGTGCACCGCGAGACGGGCCTGCTTCTGGCGCGCTTCGCCGAGCACTCCGATGATCTGTTCGATCTCCAGCCGCTCCAGAGGGTAGTTGTTGACGGCCAGGATCTCATCGCCCGGGCCGAGCCCCGCTTTCTGCGCCGGCGTGCCGGGCAGCACCTGGAGCACGATCACGCGGCCGGGCAGGACGGAGACGATGCTGCCGAATCCCTTGCGCGTCGAGGTTTCCATTTCCTTGAGCTGCTGGAACTGGTCCGGGTCAAGGAACACGCTGTGCGGATCGAGGCGGCGCAGCATTCCGGGAATGGCGCCCTGGTAAAGCGCTTTCTCGGGGGCCACCGGGTCGGCGGCCTCGCGTTCGACAACGGCGTAAACGTCGATGAACTTTTTCATCTGCTCCATCACGTCCTCGGAAGCGGCTGGCGGAGGCGGGAGCAGCAGCAGTGCGGGTATGAGCCAAAACATCCTCAGTCCAGTGTACTGGATAGGGTTTGAGTTGCGTCGCCGAGCAATATACCGTATACTCCATTGACATAGGCGAGAAACCAATGTCGAACCCTCACGATCCATACAAGCTGGGCACGCTGGCCTTGCACGCGGGCCAGGAACCCGACCCTACCACCAATGCGCGTGCGGTGCCGATCTATGCCACGACGAGTTACGTTTTTCGCTCGACGGAGCAGGCGGCGAATCTGTTTGCGCTGAAAGAATTCGGCAACATCTATTCGCGGCTGATGAACCCGACCAACGACGTTCTGGAGAAGCGGCTGGCCGCTTTGGACGGAGGCGCGGCCGGGCTGGCCTTCGCGAGCGGGCAGGCCGCCGAGACCGCGGCGATCCTCACCATCACGCACGCCGGGCAGAACTTCATTTCGGCCACGAGCCTGTATGGCGGAACCTGGACGCTGTTCACGCAGACGCTGAAGAAGCTGGGGATCGAGGTGCGCTTCTTCGATCCGAAGCATCCCGAGGAGATCGACAAACTGGTGGACGCCAACACCAGGCTGGTCTACCTCGAGACCATTGGCAACCCGAAGAACGATGTGGTGGACTTCCGCCGCATCACCGATATTGCGCACAAGCACGGGCTTCCGGTGATCGCCGACAACACGGCGCTGACGCCGGCGCTGTTCCGGCCCATAGAACACGGGGTCGACATCGTGGTTTATTCGACCACGAAGTTTCTGGGCGGCCACGGCGCGCATGTCGGCGGGGCGATCGTGGATAGCGCGCGGTTCCCCTGGGCGGACAATCCGGAGAAGTGGCCGGAATTCACGGCGCCAGATCCCTCCTACCACGGGGTGGTGTTCACCGAAGCGCTGAAGCCCATCGGCAATATCGCCTATATCATTCACGCGCGCACGCACTGGCTGCGCGATACCGGAGCGTGCATGAGCCCGTTCGCGGCGTTTCTGTTCCTGATCGGCATCGAGACGCTGCACGTGCGCCTGGAACGGCACGTTGAGAACGCGCAGGCGGTGGCGGAGTTTCTGGAGAAGCACCCGGCGGTGGCGTGGGTGAACTATCCGGGCCTGCCCAGCCATCCGGATCACGAGCGGGCCAAGCAGTACCTGCCCAAGGGCGCGGGAGCGATCGTCGGCTTCGGGGTCCGCGGCGGCGCGGAGGCGGCGGTGCGCTTCATCAACAGCGTGAAGCTGGCGAGCCATCTGGCGAACATCGGCGACGCCAAGACGCTGGTGATCCATCCGGCCTCGACGACGCACTCGCAACTCACCGTGGCGGAGCAGGCCGAAACGGGAGTCACGCCGGAGTTCATCCGCATCTCGGTGGGCATCGAAGACATCGAGGACATCAAGGCCGACCTCGACCAGGCCCTGGCTGCCTCGCAGGCCTGAAGATTAAACCCGGGACAGTATACTCATTCACCAATTTAATGAAAGTCCGCCCGGCCGCCCGGACAGGCGCAGAGCGTAATGTGCAAGCTGTTGAGTTCACACCCTGCCCGTTACGAAAATCGGTGAATGAGTATACTGTCCCGGGTTTAATTTAGTCTTCTACTCGTAGTGCAGGGCTTCGATCGGATCGAGGCGGGCCGCTTTGATGGCCGGTAGCAGGCCGGCGATCAGGCCGACCGTTTCGAGCAGCAGCGTCGAAGCCAGAATCGCGAAGCGCGAGATGCCCAGGTGGATATCGGCCGCGCCGCTGGTGTCTCGGAACAGCGGGCCGAGCAGCGGCAGGGTATCGATCACCGCCGTCACCCCGTAGCCCACAGCCACGCCGAGCATGCCGCCCAGCGTCACGATCGCCATGGCCTCGAGCAGGAACTGCAGCAGGATGGACCGCCGCGTGGCGCCGATGGCCTTCAGCACTCCGATCTCGCGCGTCCGCTGCGTCACCGAGACCAGCATGATGTTGGCGAGGCCGACCCCGCCGATGGCCAGCGTCAGCGTGCCGATGAAGGCCAGCACGATCCGCAGCGCCATGCCCATCGTGTCCACCAGGCGCATGTACTGGTTGAAGACGAAGACGCGCACGGCCCGCTCGTCGTTCGGCGCGAAGTTGTGGATGCGCGCCAGGCTGTCGCGGATCTCGGCGAGCGCCTCGTCGCGGAACAGAGGATTGGCCGGCGTCCACACCAGGTCGTCGATGTACTTCAGGTCGCGGAAGAGCGAACCGGTCTCGAAGGGTATGAACACGCTCTCGTTGTCCGGCGTCCCATAGTTGGCGACTTGCGCCTTGGTTTTGAGCACGCCAACGACGCTGAAGCGCAGCCCGTTGATGGTGATCTCCTCGCCCTCGGGCGGGATCTCGCCGAAGAGCAGGCTGGCCGCCTTGGCGCCCAGAACCGCGACGCGCTCCTTCTGCCGATCGTCCTCGGGGCTGATCCAGCGGCCCGCGGCCATCGACATATTGCGGATGCGGCCGTAGGAGGTGCTGACCGCGCGCACCATGGTGGTGTCGGTGCGGTAGCCGCGGACCACGGTCATCCCGCCCATCATCATCTCGGGCGAAATCGCGGCCACCATCAGCGCGGATTCGCGCAGCGTGTCGATGTCGGTCCGCTCCAGACGGATGCGCCGGCCGGCGCGCTCGCCTCCCGCCTGGGCCGATGTCTGTCCGCCGAACATCAGAATCAGATCCTGCCCGATGGTGAGGAAGGCGGTGCGCAGAGCCAGGTGGAAGCCGTCGCCGTAGGACCACAGGATCACGAAGCAGGCCACGCCCCAGCCCAGGCTGATCATGGTGAGGATGCTGCGCTGGCGATTGAAGCGCAACGACTGGGCGGCCTCCCGGAAGATCGCGCTAACGTTCATAGCGCAGCGCCTCCACGGGCGTGAGAGAAGCGCCGCGCCAGGCGGGCCAGAGCGAGGAGAGAATCGCCGTGAGGGCGAGGGCGCCAAACGCGAACAGAGTGGTGGAGGCGTGAACCGGCAGGCCGCCGAACATCTCGCGCTTCGGTAGCGAGTTCACGGCCGCGGCGAGGCCGTAGGCGCCCATCCAGCCGAAGACTCCGCTGAGCGTTGCCAGCAGCATGCCCTCCAGCAGAAAGTCGATCAGGATTCTGCGCCGCGTGGCGCCGACGGCTTTGCGCAGCCCGATCTCGCGCGTCCGCTCGGTGACCGACACCAGCATGATGTTCATCACGCCCACTCCGCCAAGCGAGAGCGTGACGATGGCGATGGTGCCCAGGAACGCCGTCATGGAAGTGAACATGCTGTCGGTGAGCTCGGCTTCCTTCACCGTATCCCAGATACGTATGGCGCTGTCGTCGTCGGCCTCGAACCGGTGATTGCGGGCCAGCACGCGGCGGACCTGGCGCTCGGCGGCGTCCCACTTTGCCACCGAAGCCGGGACGTAGATGATGTCGGTCACGATGCCGGGATGGAAATTGGGGTCCGCGAGCGGAAGGTCGCGCACCATGCTGGAGTACGGAATGAAAACCTTGTCGGTATCGAGGCCGTTGTAGCCGCTGTTCTGATCCTTGGGCGGCATGTAGCCGATCACGCGATAAGGGAGCCCCGCGAGGTAGATCCGGGAGCCGAGCACGCCCGCGCGCTCGCCGAACAACTGCTTGCGGACGTTGTCGCCCAGCACCGCCACCCGGGCCGCGTCGTCGTTGTCCTTGTCGGCCAGGAAGCGCCCGCCCTCGACAGGGATGTTGCGGATGGTGGAATAGAGCGGCTCGACGCCGAGCACGGAGAACGTGCCGCTGTTGAAAGCGCTGACCGCGCTGGCGGGGTTGAGCAACTCGGCCACGACGTCCTTGACCAGGAAGCACTCGGTGGCAATGTCGGTCACGTCGTCGTGCGTGAGGCGGACGCGGCGGCCGGCCCGCTGTCCTCCCGGCTGCTTCCCGGTGCGCCCGGCGAAGACCACCACAATGTTGTCGCCGAGCTGGCGGGTGCGGTCGCGCTGGCCGAGCTTGAATCCGTCGCCCATGGCGATGATCAGGACGATGGAGGCGATTCCCCAGGCGATACCGCCCATGGTGAGCAGGCTCCGCAATTTGTTGCGCAGCAGACTCGACACCGCCTGTTCGAGAATCTCCCTGAGGTACGTCATGGGGTGCTACTGGAGCACGACCTGCTGCCCTTCGGTTACGCCCTTGAGAATTTCGGTGCGGGAGCCGTTGCTGATGCCGAGCGTCACGGCGACGCGCCGGCGGCCGGTCTTCTGCTCGGGATCGGGAATCTCGACGGCGGTGGAGCGGTCCTTCTTATAGATGACGGCGCCTTCGGGGATGGTCAGCACGCCGCGGTGCTCGTCGAGCATGATTTCCGCGTTGGCGGTCATATCGGCCATCAGCTTGCGGGACTCATTCGAAATGGAGACGCGCACCTCGAACGTGGTGACGTTGTCCTTCTCGACTCCCATGGGTGACATCTTGGTGACCTTGCCGGTGAAGCGCTGGTTCTTGTACGACTCGACGGTGATGCGGGCCGGCTGGCCAAGATAAACTTTGCCGATGTCGCTCTCGTCCACCTTGCCCTTGACGTAGACCTCGCTCAGGTCGCCGACGGTCATGATGAGAGTGGCGCCTGCGCCCATGACCAGGATGGAGCTCACGGCGTCGCCCACCTCGTGATCGCGCGAGAGCACTACGCCGTCGATGGGCGAGCGGATGGTGGCGTTGCGGATGTCCTCTTCGGCCTGCTCCACCTGGGCGCGCGACTGATCCACTTGCGCCTGCGCCTTGGTGATGGCGGCGTCGGCGACACCGAGATTCCCCTGCGCCTGCAACTGGCGGTTGAGGGCCATCTCGTAGTTCTTTTCAGAGTCGTCGCGGGCGCTCTGCGCGATCAGCTTGTCCTGGAACAACTGGCCGGCGCGCTCCATGTCGCGTTTCAGGAATGGCACGTCGGTGCCGGCGGCCTCGATCTTGGTGCGGGCGTAATCGGCGCGCGCGCTCTTGAGCGTCGCGTCGGCGACTCCCAGAGCCGCTTGCACCTGGCGCAGGCGCGGCAGGAGATCGTTCTGGTCGAGCTCGCAGATGACCTGATCCTGGCGCACGCGGTCCCCCACGTTGACGGGAAGCTTGAGGATGATCCCGGAGGCCTTGGACTTGATTTCAACCTTGGTGGTGGGCTCGATCTTGCCGGTAGCCACGACCGAACGAGCCAGGTCCATGCGCTCGACGCGAACCAGCTTCTCGGGCTCGATTTTGGCTGGCTCGCGGCCGAGCTTGGTGGCGAGGAGGAGGGCCGCCGCCCCGAGTGCGAGCAGCACAAGGACAAGAATCACGTAAAACGAAGCTCGCTTGCGTTGGGCCATGAACCTTCAATCTTAGTACGGCGGCCCCTGGCCGCTGGTTCCATGGGGCAGGGCAGCGGCCCGCGCTACTCAGCCTTCGAGATCGCAGGTGTGCGGGGTGCGGGGGGCGGGCTGCAGGTAGGCGGAGAGATTGGCGAGCCTTTGCAGCTCCGTAACGAATTGGGCGCGGTCGAGAACCACCGAGCGCGCCATCGACTGGTAGAGCTCCCGGGCTTCCTCGGCGATGCGTCGCGCCTCGCGCGAAGAAGGGGCGTGGCTGTGGAATTCAGTCTCGAGGAGTTCGCAGTACGCCGGGATGAGGGCTCGCGCCTGGTCGTAGGCTTGCGAGGCAACGGCCTCGCGTAGCCGCGCGGAGAGGTCGGCGAGCGTCGGCATGGGTGTCACGCCAGCGAGTTCGTCGCCGAGCTGCTGGCGGTGCCCGACGAGCTGTCCATCGCCGAGAAGAGGTTGCTGACCACCGTGTACTGCTGCTCCATCGAGGAGATCATCGCGTCGGCGGCGTCCATCTGGTTCATCAGGTTGGTTTGGAGCTTGTCCACCTGGTCCGTCTCGGTGCTGATCCGGTCGTTATCGTTGGCGACATGGCTCTGGTTGTCGGTGATGGCGGTTTTCAGCGTCCCTTGCGTGGGGTCTTCGACCGACGTCATGGCGTCCGTGGCATTCTTGAGGAAACCGGCTGTGGTGCCGTCGCCCAGGAAGGCGCTGATGCCGGACATGCTGCCCAACGTCGCGCTGAGAAACGTCGGTTCGTCGAACGTCATCTTGAAGGTCGTTTTGTCGAAGGTGACCCCAATGTCGGACAGCGATGCGATCGAGCTTCCGGGCTGGCCGTAGCCGCTGATCTGGTTCAAGGCGTCTTGCAGTTCGTAGACGATGGGCTGGCCGGACAGAGCGCCGCCGGAAGTCCCACGCTGCTGGTTGAGATCGTCCTGCGCCGCCTGGTAGGCGTTCACAAAGGTCTGGAGCGCGGTGCCGATCGTCTCCGACTGGCGCGTCAGGGTGATCGATGTCGACTGGCCGGCCGGGCTGTTTTTCAGCATCGTCACGTCGAGGCCCGGGGCCAGCGTCACGGTTCGAGAATCGCTGCTTTGCTGGACGCCCGATCCGTTCGGTTTGTAGTAGGCCAGGCTACCGAGCACCGGCTGACCCATCAGTTCGGTGTTGGTGACGTGTCCGCTCGAGTTGGTGGTGTTGGCGGTCAGGTCGATGGTGTCGCTTCCCAGGGTCGAACTCTGGAGCGAGAGACGGTAGTCGGGAGTGGATGTGGATCCCTGGTTGACGATGCTCGCCTGCACGCCCGCGGAACTGGAGTTGATGGCGTCGGCCAGACTGTACAGGCTGTTGCCGTCCGGGGTGATGGAGTAGTTTTTCGATCCCACCGTGAGGGTGTAGCTGGAGGCTGCGCTTATGCTCGTCGAGGAAGGATCGGTGACCGCCAGATTCCCGGTGGCCAGACTCTGGTTGGTGGTGTAGGCGCCCAGGTCATCCACCTCGATCGCGTAGTTGCCCTCCATGGCGCCGTCGCTGACGGTGGCGCTGGCGATGGTGGAGTCCTGGACGTCGGCATTGAAGGAGCCGCTGCCCATGGCGGTGACCAGCCCGTTGACCGCGTCCGAGAGGGTGGAGAACTTGGTGTCCAGGTCGCTGAGGGCCGTGCCCTCCGAGGTGAGCTGCGTGACGTCTTGGTCGAGCTGCGTAATGGGCAACGAGGCGATCGCCACGTCGCGGTTGATGAGGTTTTGAAAGTCCTGGGAGTACCGGCTGGTGCCGGTGAAGGTGATGGTGTTGCTGCTTGCGCCGCTAGTGCTTGTCGACATAAAGCATCGAGCCGGGCGGACCGCTCG
>DATNLV010000016.1:0-5827 GCA_035602665.1 Bryobacteraceae bacterium
AGGATCGCGATCACCCGCTCGCGTACCCAGGGGCGTCCCTCCTGCACGCGGTAGGCCCTGTTGAATCCCTGCATCAGGCTCACCATCACGCCCGATCCCGCCCACACCGAGATGATCATGCCCGTGATCGGCACGAACACCGGCTGCTTGCCGCGCACCGCGAAGTAGTAGAACACCAGGTCCTGCGTCCCCGGCGGAAGAATCTCGGACAGGAAATTGTAGATGGCGTCGGAGATGAACTCCGCCTGGAACCGGACCAGAATCGTCGCGGCCGTGGTGAGCAGCGGAAAGAAGGCCAGCAGCGCGGAGTAGGCGGCGCCCTTGCCGATCCCGAACGCGTCGTCCTGATATGCCGAGACGAATGCGCGCCCGCACATCTGCAGCACCGGCGGCCAACCCGCCCTCCGCTTTACGACCATCCTGCTGGCGCCGGCGTCTGGCATAGAACGACCGATTTCATTGTTGCTCACCGGCGCGCTTCCTGTATGCGCGCATACGGTGTCGAGGGATGTCCGGGGCCGCCTTCTGAGCCGCGACGAGCACCTTGGCGATCGTCGAGACCGGCGGCACCGTGGCGTAATATGTGGACGCGTCGAACGGGTCGGACGCCGCCACCGCACGGCCGTTGATGAGAATGGTGGGAGAAGGAAAGCCGCGGACGCGCGCCGGAACATTCTCCCCCGACAGCATCCACTCCGTCCATCGCTGTGAGACGCGCGCCTCGGTCAGCGCCCAGGCCAGGTTGGCGCGCACCGCCGCCACTTTCGGGCACCCCGCCTCATACACCAGTTCGATCAGAATCACCTTGGCTTTATGGTAGCAACCGCCCCGGAGACTCGCCGGCAGCACCGAACCGCGCGCGTAAGCAAGCGGAGAGGCCGCTCCCTCGGCCGCGGTCCGTTCCGTGTGGCGCATCTGGAGCCGCGCCACCAGCGGGCGGTCTGTGCGAACATACTGGGTAAGGATGGGGCGGGTGCTACCTGGGATTCACCACGTCACCGCGATTGCGAGCGATCCGCAGCGGAATCTCGATTTCTACGGCGGCGTCCTCGGACTGCACCTGGTGAAGCGGACCGTCAACTTCGACGACCCCGACACCTATCACCTCTACTACGGCGATGCCCTGGGGCGTCCCGGCAGCGTGCTCACGTTCTTCCACTGGCCCGGCGCGCCGCGTAGCCGCGCCGGCACGCGGCAGGTCCGCGCCGTCTCGCTCTCAATTCCGGAAGGAGCTTCGGAGTTCTGGGTCCACCGGCTCCAGACTCACGGAATCCTCTTCGAGGTTCACGCCCGCTTCGGCGACGAGGTGATTTCGTTCTCCGATCCGGACCGCCTGCGCGTGGAACTGGTTGCCGCCAGCGACGACCGCCCGGCCTTCGCCGATGGCCCCGTCCCTGCCGAATCCTCCGTCCGCGGCGTCTACGGAGTCACCCTGGCGGAGGAGGAATCCGGCCGCACCGCCGCGCTCCTCGGTGCGACCATGGGTTTCCGCGTCGCCGGCGAATCGGGCGGCCGCACGCGATTCATCGCCGGGCCGGGAGGGCCGGGAGCAGTCGTCGATGTTGAGAACCTGCCCGGCCTGCGACCCGGCCGCATCGGCGCCGGAGCGGTCCACCACGTGGCCTTTCGTGTGCCCGACGAGCACGCGCAAGAAACCTTGCGGAACGAAATCCTGCGCGCCGGCCGTCGCGTCACGCCCGCGATCGATCGCCACTACTTCCGCTCCATCTACTTCCGAGAGCCCGGCGGCGTCCGCTTCGAGATCGCTACCGAAGCGCCTGGCTTCACCGTCGACGAACCCGCCAGCGCTCTCGGAACCCACCTCATGCTCCCTCCCTGGCTCGAATCCCGCCGTCCGCAACTGGAGCAGGCCCTGCCTCCCCTCCGCCTCCCCGCTCTGACGAAACGCGCCTGAGCAGTTGGCATTATATGCGCCACGACGCAAGACAGGCTACCTTCCCCTCCGCCTCCCCGCTCCGACGAAACGCGCCTAAGCCCCGTTCCGGGGCTGAAAGCTGACAGCTGACCGCTGATGGCTATTTGGGCTGACAGCTGAAAGCTGACAGCTGATAGCTATTTGCGCCATAATCGCGCTAACGTGCACACCGCAAAACTGAAGACCGGTTCGCTCGCCGCCCTCCTGCTCGCGGTCAACTGCTACGTCGTGTACGATCTGTTCCGGGCCGGGTTTATCGCACAGATGGGATCGATCGAGGCCGCCTACATCGGCATCGCCCGCTATCTCTGCCAGAACTGGCGCGACCTGGGATGGTTCCCTCTCTGGTATGACGGCGTGCCGTATCAGAACACCTACCCTCCCCTGATGCACTTTCTGGTCGCGATCGCCGCCACGCTCACCGGCGCCCAGCCCGTGGTGGCCTACCACTTTGTCGCCGCCGCTTTCTACGCCTTCGGACCGGTGACGCTCTTCTGGCTGGCCTGGCGTCTCTCGCGCTCGCGCGCCTTCAGCTTCGGGGCCGCGATGTTCTACTCGCTGGTCTCACCCAGCGCGCTGTTCGGCGCCGATATCCTGTTGGACATCCAAAGCCCGTTCAACCCTCGCCGCGTGCAGACGCTGATCGAATATGGCGACGGCCCGCACATCGCTTCGCTCACGCTCATCCCGCTCGCCATCGTCGCCCTGGATGCCGCGCTGGAAAAGAAACGGCCGCTCTTCTACATCCTGGCGGCGCTCGCCATGGCCGCCGTTGTGCTCACCAACTGGCTGGGTGGATTTGGCCTGGCGGTGGCCGTGATCGCGTACCTCCTCGCGCGCCCCGGGACGTCACCCAGGCTCTGGCTCGCCGCCGTGGCCATCGGCATCTACGCCTACCTGCTGGCCTCGCCCTGGATTCCACCTTCCACCGTGGAGGCGGTCCGCGTCAATGCGCAGCGCGTGGGAGGGCCGTACGACATCACCCTGCGCCAGCTCAAATACCTCGGCCTGGGGATCATTGCCCTGACGTTCCTGCGCTCCGTGTGCGAGCGGTTCAAGGTCTCCGCCGTCCTCCGCTTCGCTCTGTTCTTCACCTTCCCGCTGGCGGCGGTCGTGCTCTCATCGATGTGGTTCAAGCTCGCCATCCTGCCCCAGCCTCAGCGCTACCAGCTCGAGGTGGAGATGGGAATCGCGCTGCTCGCCGTCTTCGCTCTCCGGCCGCTCACAGCCCTGTTGAACCGGCGCGAGCGCGTCGTGGTCCTGCTCGGGTTCCTCCTGTTCAGCTTCTTCCAGGCGAAGACCTATCGAACCTACACTCGCTACCGCGATCGTCCCATCGACATCCACCGCACCATCGAGTACGAATCCGCGCAATGGTTCGACCGCAACATGAAACGCCAGCGTGTCTTCGTGCCCGGCAGCGTGGGTTTCTGGCTGAGCGCCTTCAACGATACGCCCCAGCTCAACGGCGGCTTCGATCAAGGCGTCACCAACTACCTCATCCCGGTCGTGATCTATCAGCTTTTTTCCGGCGAGGCCTCGAACGGCCACGAAGACGAGATCGGGGAGCTCTGGCTCAAGTCGTTCGGCGTCCAGGCGGCGATGGTGGGCGGACTCCACAGCCGCGAGGTGTACAAGCCCATCAGCAACCCGAACAAGTTCGCCGGCCGCTTCAAAGAGCTCTGGCGCGATGGCGACGACGTGATTTACGCAGTGCCCTCGCGGTCGCCTTCTCTGGCCCACGTCATGAAGCGGGAAGACCTGGTGCCCCGCGTGCCCACCGGCGGACTCGACGTCGAGCCCCTGCGTCCCTACGTCGCCGCGCTCGACAACCCTGCCTATCCCCTGGCGGACTTTCGCTGGCTCGCCCCCAGCCACGCGGCGATTACGGCCAACCTGGAGCGGAGCCAGATCCTCTCCGTCCAGATCAGCTACCATCCCGGCTGGCACGCCCGCGTCAACGGCCGCGCCTGCTCCACCTACCGCGACCACCTCGGGATGCTTGTCGTCGAGCCGGCGTGCGACGGCCCGTCAACGGTCGAGCTGAACTACGACGGCGGCCTGGAGATGTGGGTGGCGCGGATTCTCAGTTGGGGCGCCCTCCTCGCTGGGATCGTGTGGATCTACCGGGGAGCTCGTTCCACAAAGAGCTCCACCGATTCCACGCGCGCACGGCCCACCGCCGCCTCGAGCGTCGAGTAGCGGATCGCCCCCGCGCTTTCGCGCAGCCGTTCGGCCGCCTCGAAAGTCAGCGCCACGGAATAGCGGTCGGCGCGATGCCGGTAGGAGTAGCCCCCATACACCGGCCCGCCCGCTTCCGCCAGTTCCATAAGCGCGTCCCAGAAGCTGCGTCGCCGGAACGCGCGGCGTTCGCTCCCCGCCCCGCGTTCGATCTCGACGCGCGTCGCCGGTCCCTTCAAAACCGCGCGGACGCAGAACTCGCGTGCGAACGGACGTAGCGGATCGGCATCCGGAAAGGTCGCCAGCACCGCAGCGATGGCATCGCTCTCGGCGGCCAACCCGGTCCACCGCAGCCGCGACGCCCCCGAGACGAAGGTGCCGCGAAGCAGCAGCCCGACGATCCGCTCCGCATCCTTGCCGGTCGCCCCCAGCATGGTCTCAATCAGCTCGCGCACCGGCATCTCCCGCACCACCACCGGAGTCAGCGAGATGGAACCCGCCTCTTCCGAGCTGATCTTGACGCGAATGGTCTCGGGCAGCGCCACTAGGCCCATGGTAACTTTGCCCGTCGCACGTCGCACGCTCCTTCAGCGTTTGCTATACGATGTTATGGAACACGATGAGACTTCGAATCGTCCGGGACCGCCCCGTCGGTCGATTCTGGGACCGCCCCGTCGGTCGACTCTGGGACCGCCCCGTCGGTCGACTCTCGTACGGTCTGGCAGCTGTGTGGTACTTCTACGCGTGGGCGACGTTCAGCGCCGATCTCCACCATGCCGTGCTCCACACGCTCAACGTCGTCCTAGCCGTGGCTTGGACGGGGCTCATGATTTGCCTGGTTAACGGTCGCATGTTGGACCTCCGGATCAACCGATGGTGGGTCCTTCCCTACATGCTGCTGCTGTTCGGAGCGGCATTCCTCATGGCAGGCGACCGTTGGCCAGTGATCGCAATAGCGGGATATGCAGCGGTGACAGCGCCGCTCGTGTTTCTTCCGTCCCGGCGAGGAGACGGACCGCAAGCAGACGCGGTGGTGTAGTCTGGACGCTTGGAGCCCACCTCTCCTCTATCCGCCCTCCTCCGCGACGAAATCGCGCGCGACGGGCCTTTGCCTTTCCATCGCTTCATGCAACTTGCGCTCTACCATCCCGAGTACGGCTACTACCGCCGCGCCCGCGATCCCTTCGGCAAGGCCGGCGATTTCTACACCGCCGCGCAGCTGCAGCCCGTCTTCGGAATCCTGATCGCCGCCCGCGTGCGCGCGCTGTGGAATGAGCTCGGCCGCCCGCCGGATTTCACCGTCGTCGATCTCGGCGCCGGCCGCTCGGAGATGCGCGAAGCTTTCTCCGACTGGCGCTACATCCCCGTCGACGTGAACCGCGGCGCTTTGCCCGACCGCTTCACCGGCGTCGTCTTCGCCAACGAGTTCTTCGACGCGCTCCCCGTCGATGCGGCCGTCTGCCGCGCCGGCGGCTTTCGCCAGATGCTCGTTGGATGGAACGGCGAGCGCTTCGCATGGATCGAGGGCGGCGCCGTCACTCCCGAAGCGGCCGCCTACATGGAACGCTACCTCGCTCCCTGCGAAGAGGGGGATCTGGTCGAGATCAACCTGGAGGCGCTGGCCTGGATCGAGCGCATCACTCGATCGCTCGAGCGCGGATGGGTTTTCACCATCGACTACGGCTACACCCGCCGCGAGCGGGCGCGCTT
>DATNLV010000046.1:0-3727 GCA_035602665.1 Bryobacteraceae bacterium
GATCAAGGTGGACTTCGGAGAATCCGCGCCGTTCACTGGCGTCTACGCCAACGGACGCACCGGTTTCTACGAGCACAACCTGTACCCGCTGCGCTACAACAAGGCCGTCGCCGGCATCACCCGCGAGATCAGCGGCGAGAATATCATTTGGGCGCGCAGCGCCTGGGCCGGCAGCCAGCGCTACCCGCTGCACTGGGGGGGAGATGCGGCCACTACCGACATCGGCATGTCCGCGACCTTGCGCGGCGGCCTGTCGCTGGGCCTGAGCGGCTTCAGTTTCTGGAGCCACGACATCGGCGGCTTCGCGGGCTTC
Source organism: Bryobacteraceae bacterium (assembly GCA_035602665.1). Classification (GTDB taxonomy): domain Bacteria; phylum Acidobacteriota; class Terriglobia; order Bryobacterales; family Bryobacteraceae; genus DASWZN01. Next base: position 314 of record DATNLV010000046.1, read on the forward strand.
CCCGGGCCGACCCCCGAACTCTATCGCCGCTGGCTGCCCTTCGGGATGCTGACCTCGCACAGCCGCTGCCACGGCGCTCCGCCCAAAGAGCCGTGGCTGCTCGGCGCGGCATTCACCGACGAGTTCCGCCGTGCGGATGAATTGAAGTACCGGCTGATGCCCTACGTCTACGCGCAGGCCAAGGATTCAAGCGAGCGCGGCCTGCCCATGCTGCGCGCGCTCTTCATTGAGTTCCCCGAGGACGCCGGCTCCTGGACGGTCGAAGACGAGTACCTCTTCGGCTCGCAGATCCTGGTGGCGCCGCTGTTCGAGGCGGGGGCCACGGGCCGCGATGTGTATCTGCCGCCGGGCCAGTGGATCGATTACCAGACCGGCAAGGACTACGCCACCGGCTGGCATCGCATCGAGGCCGGCAAGATTCCCGTAGTGATGCTGGTGCGCGACGGCGCGGTGATCCCGCACATCGCGCTGGCGCAGTCCACCATGCAGATGGATTGGTCGAAGCTCGACCTGGTGGTGTTCGCTTCGGGCGACAAAGCCGACGGGCTGGTCTGCCTGCCCTCGGACCGCGTGCTGCGCAAGGTGTCGCTGGCGAAGAAGGGCGATGCGTTCGCCGCGGCCGAAGATGCGCTGGGCGGCAAGGCCGCCGCGACGGTGAAGCTCTACAGCGCGGCGGGCATTCCGGGCCTGGCAGACTCCAACTGATTTGTGGCGCGGACTCTTAGTCTGCCGCGTCGAGACTCGTCTCGACGCTCGGATGTCGGCACGCTGATGTGAGAATTGTGGGGCAGGTTGTCCAACCTGCGGCGGGTTGGCAACCCGCCTGTAAGCCTCTGCTTAACAGGTCGGCCCGGCGCCGGTTGCCAACCGGCGCGCAGGATGCCATCCTGCCCCACAATGCGTGCCACTGTTCGCTCGCGGGAAAGCTATGCGGCATTGTGCAGGAGTGCCTGCGCCACGGCACTGAGGTTCACTTACGCGCCGTAGCCGCCGCGATCTGCCCCTGCCGCGCGTAGTCGATGGCCTCGGCCAGGATGCGTGCCGATTCCTGCGGAGCGTGGAAGCCCATCGAGTTCTCCGCGTTCACGAAATCCACGCGCCATTGCGCCTGGCGTTGCAGCTTGAGCGCGGCCTCGAGCGACTGGTCCGACCGACCGGCCGCGCGCGCCGCATGCACCTGGTCATAGAGCGCGATGAGGGCGTCCTCGGCTCGCGAGAGCAGCGCCGCGTGGCGGTCCTGTATGTTCTCGATCCGGGCTTTCATTTCCCCGGCCGGAACCGGGTGGCAGCCCAGGCAGGCGCGGTCCAGGTTTTGGAGCGGGCTGCGGACGTGGTGGTCGCTCACCTTCATGGCGCCCTGCCGCATGAAAGGCATGTGGCAATCGGCGCAGGCCACGCCGCCGCGCGCGTGCACGCCCTGGCTGTAAGTCTCGAACTCGGGGTGCTGCGCCTTGAGCACCGCGGCGCCGGTCTCGCCGTGTCGCCAGTCGCTGAAACCGAGCTCGTCGTAGTAACTCTCGATCTCCTCCACCTTCAGGCCCTTCGCCCAGGGGTAAGTCACAATCTTATGCTCGCCGGAGAAGTAATACTCGACGTGGCATTGCGCGCAGACATATGTGCGCATCTCCTGGCGGGTTGCCATGGAGTTGGGATCGTAGTTCTCTACACCCTGGCTCTTCTTGAGCGCCTTGATACCAATCAGAAAAGCGGGGCGCGTCACCCGCAGCTGCATCGTGGCCGGGTCGTGACACTCCAGGCAGCCGATGGCATGATCCACCAGCTTGCGCGCCTCCGGAAACGGCATGGAGGAGACGGTCTCGAAACCCTTCATGACGTCACCCCCGCCCGCCTTGCGGTATGCCGGCAGAATCGAGCTGTGGCATTGCAGGCAGCTACCGGGCTGCGGCCGCTCTCGCGTACGGCGCGTGTTGTCCTGATCGACGAGCGACCAGGCGTGCCCGCGGGCCTTGTTGTATTCGAGCGCGAAAGCGTATCCGGCGAAAATGCGCTTCAGCCGCGGGTCGCGCTCCAGGTGGGAGAACGGGACGCTTCCGCCGTACTTAGTAGCTTGCATCTCGCGGTTGCGCTCGAAGCTGTCGAACTCCCGAGGAAAGTTGCGGCCCCAGATAGCGGGGTCCACCGTGTTTTCGGTGACCGCGACCACCGCGACGTGCGTCTCGCGCCCCTCCCGCTTCCGATCCTGTATGTTCACGAGCACCATGGTGACCAGGAAGGTAGCGGCCGCGACCGCACCGCTCAGAAGAACATAGGTCCAGCGCGAAGGTCTCATCGTTCTCTCCTGGGCCCGTGGCCCGCGCCCGCGTGGCAGGCGATGCAGTCGAGGCCGGCCATTTCGCTCACCATCTGTTCGTGGCAGCGCAGGCAGTTGGCTGCGAGGACTTCCGAGTTGAAGCGGTGGATGCGGATGGGTTCGGGAAAATCCTGCAGGGTGAAGTGGAGCGAATGGTTCCAGCCGTTGCGCGCCTTGACGAAGTATTTCCCGGCCAGCGAGTGGGGCGTGTGGCAGTCGTTACAGACCGCGGCGGCGTGGTGTGGACCGCGCTGCCACGAATCGAGCTGCTCCCGCATGACGTGGCAGTTGGCACAGGCCTCCGGCCGGTTGCTGAAATACGAGTAGCCCTTGGCGTAAACGAAGGTGAACGCGCCCAGCCCCAGCAGCGCTCCAACGAGCGCGGAGAGGGCGTAGCGCCAGCCGCTTGGCATCCCGACTATTGTAGTTCTGAAGTCGCGACCGCCGGGGAGCGGTGCCGCTACACGATCAGGCGGCCTTCTGGATCTTGCCGCTGCGCAAGCAGGAGGTGCACACGCGAATACGCTTCGCCGCGCCGTTGATCATGGCGCGTACGGGCTGCAGGTTCACGTCCCAGCGCCGCTGGGTCACATTGTGCGCGTGGCTGACGCGGTGGCCGAACCGGGGCCCTTTTCCACAGCAATCACATACTCTCGCCATCGACGTAAATCTCCTCACGTAACGGTAGGAAACTCTATCCTAACAAGTTACGGGCGACTGGCGCAAATCTACCCAGCAGGAGTCGCCACGGACTGGCTCCATTCCGGCGTCTTCCCACGCAGGAAGGCGACCACGTCCAGAATGCCCTGGAGCGCCGTCGCCACTCCGCCCACCACCATCCCCAGCAACAACCGATGCTCGTTGGACCAGGGGATCACAAGCGGATAGCAGCCTGCGCATAGCCAGCCAGCAACGGCTATCGTGCATCCCCGCCTGCGCCCCTTGGAGCACCACCACAGGTATCCGGCGGTCGCAAAGCAGACGACCGAAGCCACCCCAAAGTAGTCCCTAAGCCAGCCCCCCAGGCCCCATGACACCGCGAGCAGGAACGCCCAGATCTCCCCCGAAGGCGGCCGACTGGGGAGGTCGCGGACCTCCAGAAT
>DATNLV010000068.1:0-25109 GCA_035602665.1 Bryobacteraceae bacterium
AAAGTAGTGCATCGAGGAAACGGCCGAGCCGGGCGGAGTCGCCGAAAAGCTGGAGCGCGAGCAGGAAGACGGTGAGGTGCGCCGCCCACACCAGGGCGGCACTAAAGGTCTCGAACCGGTAGACGCTCGAGCCGGCGGCGAGCTGCACCAGCGGCCAGGCGGCCGCCGCTGCCAGAGCCGCCGCGAGCGGGCTCGAGCGGAAGGCGAACGGCCGGGCGAGGAGACGCGCTGCCCAGACCGCCGCCAGCGCGAACAGGCTGGCATCGAAGATAGCGACGGGCCAGCGGGCCGCGACGGAGATGGTCAGGATCCCGAACGCCAGCAGCACGGCTAGCGCCGCCTCCGAGAAGCGGGCCAGGCGCGGGGGCGCCGGATCTAGTATGCTCCGCTGCGTGCCAGCACCGCCTTGACCGTGCGCGCCAGAATGTATGCGTCCAGCCATAGCGACCAATTACGGATGTAGTAGGTGTCCAGCTTCTCCTGCACGGCCAGGTCGCCGTTGCTACGCGCCTCCACCTGCCACAATCCTGTGAGTCCGGGAGGCGCCTGCCCGCGCAGGCGGCGGAATTCGGGGTCGAACTGGTCGAGGTGGTAGAAGGGGAAGGGCCGCGGGCCCACCAGGCTCATCTCGCCTCGCAGGACGTTCCATAACTGCGGCAACTCGTCCAGGCTGGTGCGGCGCAGCAGTGTGCCCACGAGCGGCAGCACGCGGGGATCGTTCTTCAGCTTGAAATGCCGGCTCCACTCTTCGCGCGCCGCCGGGTTGCGGTCCAGGTGTTCCTGGAGCAGGGCGTCCGCATCGAGGTACATGGTGCGCAGCTTGTGCACGCGGATCGTCGATCCGCCCTCGCCCTCCCGCTCCTGCGCGTAGAACGCAGGCCCCGGATTGACGCGCTTGATCAGGACAGCCGACAGCGCCACCAGCGGCGCCGCCACCAGGCCGAACACCGCGCAAAGCGCCAGATCGAGCCCGCGCTTCAGCCGCCGGTTGAGCGGCATCAGAAGGTTCTGGCGCAGCTCCAGACCCAGCACGCCGCCCAGGTCGCGCGCCGTCACCCACAGGCTGGCCATCCCCAGCAGGTCCGGAATAATGATGACGTGCGGGAACGCGGCCGCCCGGCGCTCGAGAACCTCGATCAGCTGCTTGGCCGAAAGCGACGGCATCGCGACCAGCGCATGCCGTATCCCGTAGGCACGCCCGATGGCGGGCGCATCGGACAAGCTTCCGGCGATCTCGACGCCTGCGCAATCGCCGCGGTCGCCCTGTGCGCCGTCGTCCAGGCAGGCGACGGGTTTCAGTCCCAGCGCGGGCTGGCTTTTGAGCGCCGTGATGACCAGCTGCGCGGCCTGGCCCGCACCGAAAATCAGAATCGGAACGCCCCACCACGGACGCCGGGCGAACAAGCTCCGCGCGGCGGCCCGCGCCAGCGGCACCAGCGCCGTCGAGAGCACCCACTTCGCGATGAAGATGCCGCGCGAGAAGGCAGCGACATCTTTGTGGAGGAATATGGCGCTTGCCAGCGCCAGGAAAACGATGCCGTTTGCGGCGGTCAGACGCCTCAGCTCTTCGACCGGGCTGAGTCCGACGCCCGGGTACAGACCCAGGACGGCATACGTGACCAGGAACAGCGGCGCCGTGGACCAGATCCCGTAGTAGCCGCCCGCGGCCGGGTTCACCAGCAGCCAGAGCGAGGTCGCAGCAGCGGCTGACGCCATCAGGCCGGCCGCGTCGGCCAAAGCCAGGACCAGACCCGTCGCTAGCGGACGGGCGCGGGCGTCGACGTCGGCCTGCCGCCGAATTCGGGTGCTGCACAGATCGAGTGTTGGATTCATCTGAACTTCCGCCAGCCGCATAGCTGCGTCAGGAACAGGACCAGGAAGCGGGGATTGTGCTTCAGATACCGGAGCGCCAGCCGGCGCGGCTCGCTGGCCAGCCGGAACAGCCATTCCAACCCCGCGCGCATCATCCAGCGCGGCGCCTGGCGCTTGGTTCCCGCCAGGAAGTCGAAGGCCGCGCCGACGCCGAGCATCACGGCTTCGACCCGGCCCCGGTGCGCCGCCATCCAGCGTTCCTGCTTGGGAGTGCTCAGCCCGACGAACAGGATGCGGGCCCCGGAATCGTTGATGCGCGCGGTCACGGCCAGGTCCTCCTCGGGGCTCAGCGCGCGGAACGGAGGCGCCCAGGCGTAGGCGACGCGGAGGCTGGGGTAGCAGCTCCGGACGGTGCGGAGGAGTCTCTCAAGAACCGCGTCGGTGGCACCGTAGAAACCAACCGGAATGCGCTCCCGCGCGGCCGCCTTGAGCAGGCAGGGGGTCAGGTCCGGCCCGTAGACGCGCGCCGCGGTCCGAATGCCCAGCAGGCGCAGGCCCCACACCAGAGGCATCCCGTCGGGCGTGACCAGATCGGCGGCGTTCATGATGGCTCGGAAAACGGGTGAATCGTAGGCCTCCATGACGTTGTTGACGGTGGCGACCGCGACGTAACGCGATTCGCGTGCTCGCGCCCAGGCCAGCACCTGCGACGACGCGGCCGGGTACGAAGTGGCGTCGGCGCGCATTCCCAGAATGGAGCGGGATTCGACCGCGCAGGATGGATCCATGGTTTCAGCTCCTGGAGGACCGGGCCCGCTCGTAGATTTCGATCAGGGCCTGGTAGTTGAGCCCGGCCGTGTACCGGCTTTCGAACTCGGCGCGCGCCTCGCGCCGCATGCGGCTCAGTTCGGTCGGGTGCGAGGCGGCCCAGGCGACGGTGGCTGCCAGATCGCCCGCGTCCGAGGGGCGGAAGAGCAAGCCCGTGCGGCCGTCCTCGACGACTTCGGCCATCGCGCCCCGGCGTGAGGCGATCACCGGCAACCCGCAGGCAAAGGCCTCCAGAACAGCCATGGGGAGTCCTTCGTAGCAAAGCGACGGGAAGACCAGGAAAGACGCCTCTTGCATGAGACCGAGAACATCCTCCCGGGTGCGCCGGCCCAGCCACTCGATACCCGGAACGCCGGTGAGGGTTCCGGCCAGCGGCCCGTCGCCGGCGGCTTTGAGGGGCAGGGCGCCGTCGAGGAGCGTCCACGCCGCGGCCAGGGTTGCCACGCCTTTCTCTTCCGACATGCGGCCGGCGAATAGAGCGTATCCTCCACTTCCCGCTCCCCGGCCGGGGTCCGGCCAGACGAAGTTGGGCTTGACCACGATCTTGGCGGCGGGCAGGCCTCCCTCGACGAAGCGCGCCCTCGCGAACCGGGTGAGCGCCACGTAGACGTCTACGGCGTGGCTCCAGGTGCCGGCGGCCCGGTGAGCGGCGGTCATCCCGGCCAGAGCAGCCGTCGCGGCGCGGCTCGAGCGGTAGCAGCCGTGCAGGATCCCGGGCCACGCCAGCGGGCGGCCGACGCAGGCCTCGCAGGGACTGCCGCTGCGCTCGAGCAGCGCGCCGGGACACAGAAGACGGTAGTTGTGGAGAGTCTGGACTACGGCGGCGCCTCCTTCCCGGGCGGCGCCGTAGCAGGACGGAGAGAGCAGCGGAAAGGTGTTGTGAAAGTGGACCACCTCGGGCCGGTGCGCGGCCATCAGCGAACGTAGGACGCGGCCGGAGGAGCGGTTCCAGACCGCGGAGGCGGCGATTTGGAGGCGGCTCATCCCGGCGGCGCGGCGGTTGTCGACGGAGTGCTCGAGCACGGTGTGACCCCGGTCTTCGAGCAGGTGCGCCTCGGAGCGGAAGACCTGGTCTTCCCCGCCGGGTTCGAGATAGTAGTTGTGAGCGGTCAGGATGCGCATGTTGCTATGCGGCCCGCGGTTACCCGGGACGCCGGGAGCCCGGTCGACCACCGGCAGCCAGCATCCCCTGGACTGCCGTGCGGCCGCGCAGGGCCGGCCTGAGGGCGGACGGGGCGCCTTGTCATCAAGCGCCTCCGGTCGCGCCGGTTGTCGGGGTCCACCTCCCGGGTAAGGCGCGAGCGAGGGGTTGGACCGGCACGGATTCCAGTGCTCGGGCGTATCGGTCAGCCGAGGCCGCGCCGGCGGCCGCTCCCACCAGGACGCCGAGCGGCGCCATGACGAAGATGTAGGTCATGGGGTTGTCGGTAACCATCACCAGGCAGGTCCCCAGCACGGCCAGGAAGGTCGCGAATTGGAGCTGAGCGTCCGGCTTGCCCCATCTTTCGCTGAACCTGGCCTGTTTCCAGAGCTGCTTGAGGATTCTGAACCAGCCCAGCAGCCACAGGCTGAACCCGACGATTCCGTAGTCGTGCAGGACTCGCAGGTAGTCGTTGTGCGGGTGCCCGATGGTTCGGAAACGGTCCCGCACCAGATGGGCCGCCGAGCCCGCGCCTTTGCCCACCCAGGGCGAGTCGAGGAACGAATCATAAGTGACTCGCCACAGACTGGACCGCCCGGAAACGTTGATGCCGACATCGCCCACGTGCCACTGCACATCGCCCAGAAGAAAGTGGTCCCGGAGCGGCTCGATGTTGTTGAACATCCACCAGAACGCCACCATGGCGACTCCCAGCGAGAGCAACCCCCACAGCCAGCCCTTCACGGTGGCCGACACTCGCCCGAGGGTCAGCATGACCAGGCTGGCTACCAGGGCCCCGCGCGAGAGGCTCGCCCCGATTTCCACCAGCAGAATGGCTGCCAGGACGAACGCTCCGTGCTTTCCGAAGCGCCACTTGGATGCGTACCAGGCGACGCCGAAAAGGGCGGCAATGCCGAAACTGCGGGGGCCGATGATCTCGGACGTGCTAAGACTGCTATTCAACAAGCACCACCCGTAGGCGGCCGCGGCGCACCAGATGCCGTACCGAAAGAACATCTGAATGGAGCCCTGGAGTTCCCAGGTCTGGGCCAGGCCGGTTGCGAGCAGCGCCAGGCCGATGAAGCTCGCCAGGCAAAGAACGTTCTGAGTGCCGCTGACGCTGGGTGTGTACCAGAACATCGTAGTCAGGGCCCAGACCACCAGTGCGATGAAGGGCCACACCGTCTTGAGGCCGGCTTTGGAGATCTTGCCGGAGCCGAGCACAAGGCCCCAGGCGGCGATGGCGTAGAGGATGGTGAGCAGCCCCTGGCCCGAGAAACGCGTGCCCAAATCGATGGAGCCGAGTGCATCCACGCACCCCAGCAGCAGCAGAACCAGTATGATGAACCGTCGCGCCATAGCACCCTCGTGACCGGGCGCCCGTCAGGCCGGGCACCAGGCGTTGCGTTTGCGCTGCCGCCGGATCCAGGAGCGCGGCAACAGAAACCCGTAGGCTAACTTCGCCAGTTGTAGCAAGGCGAGCCCGGCGCTGCCTTCCTTCGCCATCCGGCCTGCGCTGGCCAGGCCGCCCGCGCACAGAGCCAGCCGCCGCCGGTCGAGAATGTGGCCGGACCGCATGTAGGCGGCGACCATCTCGTGCTTGTAGAGGTGGGTGGGGATATAGCCCTGGCACGGCTCGACGGAGAGAAACGCGCGCGTCATCCCGATCTCCGCTTCGAGAGCGGCCTGGAAATCGCCGCCGCTCGCGGACACCTGCGCGGAGTGACGGCGGTAGAGCCCCAGTTCCTGGTCGAGCGAGTATCCGGTCGCCCCCAACACGCCGCACATGAAATCGAGATACAGGTCCGGGCCTCTTCTGAAAGCGTGTTCCGGAATCGGAAACAGCCGCTCGGCAAGCTCGCGGCGCAGTGACACCGCCGCGTTGAAGGTCACGGTCTTCTCCAGGTGGGCATACTTGCCGCGCACCTTCCGGGAGCCGCGGAAGGCGGGGAGCACGGCTTCTAACGGCGCGAGCGACTCGTCGGCCAGGCGCAGCTTGTGACGCACCCAGCCGACCTCGGGCATGGCGGCGAACACGTCGACCACTCGGGCGACCTTGTGCTCCGCCAGGACGTCGTCGGAATCGAGCAGACAAACGATCTGCCCGCTGCTGGCCGCAAAAGCGGTGTTGAATGCCGACCCCTGTCCGCCGTTGGTTTTCCGGAGAAGCTTGACGCGGTCATGTCGCGCCGCGTACCGCTCGGCCACCGTGCAGGAATCGTCCGTCGAACCGTCGTCGCAAACCAGGATCTCCTGGACCGGGCGGGACTGGGCCAGCACGCTCTCTATGGCCGCGCCGAGAAACCGGCCGTAGTTGAAGTTCGCGACCAACACGGAGACCGTCAGGCCGTCTGCGCTTGGTTTGATCATGTGGATGCCTTCCTCCCGAGAGGGCCGAAGCGGCGGTACAACCAGAACGTCACCACCGTCGAAAGCGCCAGGTTCGACACCATGCTTGCCGCCGCGCCGGCCAGGCCAGCCCAGGCGGTGAAGAGCAGAGCCGAGGCAACGCCAAAGGGCCCTACCACGGCGCCCCGAATCAGGTAATGCTGCGGTTTTTGCACTGCCTGCAGGACTAGCGACCAGCCCGATGCCAGCGCCGAGAATACCGGCATCAAGCCCATGAGCGGGATCAGCCAGGTGTAGCCTCGGAACCTTCCGCCGTAGGCGATCTCCTCGATTCGCGGACCGAAGCCCAGCAGCACCAGCTCATAGAGCAGCGCGACGCTCAGCAGGCCGGCGCTTATCAGCGCGCCTTTGACGCGCAGGCTCCCGGCGCGCCCCGCGCCAAAATCGGCGCTCAGATGGGGCAGGAACAGGAGCGCGGCAGCCGCCGTCAACTGACTCATGGGCTGGACCAGGTTGAACACCGCCCGGAACGCTCCGGCGGCCGCCAGGCCCAGGTAGCCCGCGATCAGGAATGTCTGCAGTTGGGTCACGCCGAAGGTCAACAGGGAGGTCGCGCCAAGCCATTTCCCGTACTGCCAGTGCGTGCGCGCCAGGTCCAGGCACTCGCCGGAGAGGATTCCGCCCCAGCCACCTCCGAAGCCCAGCTTCCTCCAGGCGGTGGCTGAAGCCGCCGCGGAGGCTACGGCCATGACCAGGAACGCGGCAAACGGAGACGGCGTCGCCCATTGATGGAGCGCGTACATGCCTCCGATCAGGAAAGCTGCGTAGGTGGCGCTTGAGAGCAGCGCCGTGGCCGGACTCGCGGCCACATAGCACAAGCGCCGCAACAGCCAGAGCAGGAACAGGAACGGCAGCGAGATCGCCAGCCCGCAGAAGGCCCGCCGCAGGGAAGCGTCCCCGATCGCGAGCGCTGCCGCGGCGACTAGCAGCGACACCGCCAGACTCCAGGCGGCGTGCAGGCAAACCACCCTCTTCAAGTACCGCGGCAAGTCGTTCGAGAAACGAGCCGGTCCCAGGACGCATGCGGGATCGAGCAGCAGGGCGTTGTGAGAGCCGGACAAGAACAGAAACAACGCGAACCCGACCGCGAAGGCGCCGTATTCGGAGGAGGGCAGCCATCTTGCCAGCAGCACGTTGGCTGCGAAATTCACCGCGGACACCGATCCCTGGTCCAGGCAACTGGCCAGGCCCCGGCCTGCCCAGCGGGCCAGGGGCCGCGGCCTGCCGCGGGCCGGGGCGCAAGCGTACCGCACTGTGTCCCACACTTCCGTCATGGCGGCTGCCGGACCTAGACGTTGGTCTCCGATTCGCGATAGTGGTAGTACTTTCCGTAGTAGCCGTAGTAGTGATAGGTGTCGGCCATGTTCTTCTGGATCTGGTTGAGCACCACGCCGACAATGTTGGCGCGCAAGCGCTGGAGCGAGACGAGCACGGAGCTTACGGCCTTGCGCTCGGTTTCCCCGGCCCGGGCCACGACAATCACGCCATCGACGATGGTGGCGATTTCGAGCGGCTCGGCGAACCCCAGAGTGGGGGGCGCGTCCACGATTACCAGGTCGTAGGTCTGGACGGCTTCATCAAGCAGAGGCACCAGACCCTTGCCGATCAGATCGGTGGCGCGACGGGAAGGCGCGCCAGCCGGCAGAATGGACAGTTCCGGCACCCCCTCGGCCGAGGTAATCGCGGTGCGCCAGTCGACGCCATCGAGCAACACGCTCGCCAGACCGCCCGCGGCGGGGATCTGGAAGCGCTTGTGGAGCGAGGGGCGGCGCAGGTCGGCGTCGATGAGTAGCGTCTTGCGCCCCTGGCGGGCGTGAGCCAGGGCCAGGTTGGCCGCCACCGTCGACTTGCCTTCGGCCGGCGAGGCGCTGGTGACGAGCAGCGAGTGCAGGTTGCGTTCGAAATCCGCCAGCAGGATCGAATTGCGCAGGCTTCGAATGGCGTCCTCGTATCCGTGGCGGCTGTGCTCCGCCCCGGAGGTGGAGGCGAGCACCAGCTCCTGGTTGCCGTTGCCGCTTCCTTTTTCGCCGCCCGCGATCAGGGCCAGACGGCCGCGCCACGACTTCACCGTGGGCAGGTTGCCGATGACTTCGGCCTTCAGGGTGCGAGCGACCTGCTCGGGATCGCGGATGGTAGTATCGAGCACGTCGGTGAGAACCGCGACTCCGACCGCCAGCAGGCTTGAGAGGGCGAACGCCAGCGCGACGTTCAGCGGGATGATGGGAAACACCGGCTGGACCGACGGCCGAGCCGGGTCCGCGACACGGATGGCGCTGTTCTGGAAGCCGGCATTGATGCCCGCCTCTTTGATCTTGCGTACCAGCTCCTCGTAGAGCTTCTTGTCGGCCTCGGCCTCGCGCTTGAGAGACTGGTATTCGAAGGACCGCGCGTTGAGGCGGTCGAATTCCGCCTTGGTCTGGTTGACGGCGCTTTCAAGCATCCGCTCCCGCGCGACGGCCTGGTGGTATTCCACTTCGACCCGCTGGGCGATATTCTGGCGCGCGCTGTCGAGCAGCCGGCGCGCCTCGGCCAGTTGGGCCGCCGCCTTGCGGTACTCGGGATGGTTCGGCCCGTAGTGCTCCCCTACGTCGGCGAAACGGGCCTGCGCTTCGTCGACGCGCTCGGACATCCTTTTGAGCGATTCGCCCTGGGCGGAGACCTGGGCGGCCTCCAGGCTGCCGCCCCTTACCGAGTTCTCCGCGGCCTCTTTGCGGACACGGTCGCCCTGTGCGCTGGTGTACTCGGTATTGAGCTGGAGCAGGCGGGCCGAGAGGATGCTGGTCTTCTCTTCCGGGTTGATGACGTTCAGCTCGCGCTCGAACCGCATCAGCGCCGCGCTCGACTGCTCCATCTTGGCCTTCAGCTCCTCGAGTTGCCTCTCCATGAACGCCGAGAGGCTGGAGGAGGAGCGGTAGCGGATGCTGTAGGTGTGGTCGATATAGGACTGGGCAATGGCATTCGAGACCCCGGCCGCCAGATGCGGGTCGGTGGAGCGGTAACTGATCAACAGCAGGTAAGTGTTGGCGGGCCGCGCGACTTTCAGCTTCTTGAGCCGGATGGGAGCTTCCGCCGCGTCGGCCGGCTTCACGTCGTCCGGAAAGCTGGCGTCGCCGTTTTCGAGCAACTTATAGCGTTCGGCGACGGGTCTGAGCACCGAGTCCGACTGGACCAGCTTGACCTGGGTGGCGAGGAACTGGTCGGCGTCATTGGTGCCGGATTGCATGGCCTCCTCGCCCAGGACGCCTGCGGGCATGCGCCGGTCGATATCGATCGTGACCGTCGATTCGTACACCGGCGTGATGCGCGAGGAGACAACCAGCGTGGCGGCTACGGAGGCGATCACGAAGGCCAGGATTTTCCAACGGTGGCGCTTGATGATCCAGAGATACTCGGAGAGCGAAATCGACGCCGCCGGCTCGGGCACAGGGCTGGAAATGCGCCAGCTCTCCGCCGCCGGCTGGATCTGCCAGGAGGCCGGGGCCGCCAATGGGCGTAGGGCGAGTGGTTCGGGCATTTTTCTTTTCCTCGATGCGAACGCGATAAAGTGGGCGGACCGGGCGCCCGGTTGGGGACGACTAGTGCCAGACCAGAATGCCGGAAGCGGTGGCGGAGCCGAAGCCTAGAATGCGATCGAGCGCGGTCATCCTGGCGCGACGCCCGGAGTTGTCGGGAATGTAGAAGACGTCGCTCGCGAGCAGCGGAACGTCGGGCGACTTGCGCTCCATGATCTTGCGCAGGGGAATCGGAATCTCGTGCTTTGTAACCGCATCGGCGTCGCGGCGGTAGATGTAGGCGACGGGAGCAGAAAACGGAGTCAGGCCTTCAGCCAGCGCCAGCACCTTCAGCACGCTGGTCTCCGCCCCGTCCTGAAGGACGAAGGCGCCCGGCTTCTTCACGTTGCCCACGACGAACACCTTGCCGGCCTCGGGCACGCGGATCTCCTCGCCGCCCGTCAGGCGGAGGTTGAGTTCTGGATCCGCCGCATCGATGAGACCTTTGACGGGGATCCGCTGCACCAAGGCCGTAGCGGAGCCGCTGGCGGAGGGTTGCGTGCAGCTCACCAGGATTTCGGGTCCGGCTTCCGGGCTAAGGCCGCCGGCGCGGGTGAGGGCGTCCAGCAGCGTCACGGCCCCCACTGCCTGGAAGGTGATCGGAGTCTTGACGGCCCCGGCGACGCTGATCGGACGGCTGTGATACTCGACCACGGTGACCGCGACCACGGGATCGACTACCAGGCCGCCGGAGCGCAGCGCCTCGGCAATGGAGGTTTCCAGATCGGCTGGCAGCAAACCCTGCGCCTTGATGCGGCGGTCGATCATGGGCAGGCGAATGAGACCGTCGGGCCCCACGCGCACCGTCCGCGTGAACTCCGGAGCGTCGTAGACGCTGAGGGCGATCAAATCGTCCGGACCGATTCTCTGGGCCGGCAGGTTGGGCGCGTTGAGGTCCGAGAAGGTTCCGCGCGTCTGAGCCGCCGCGGCTGCACACGCTATCAGGAGCAGAAGAAAGCGAAGCATGGGTGGATCCTTACCTTTGTGGATTGCACTGGGCGACATCTCCGGCCAGCACGGCCTGGTTTCGAAAGTTGCGCTCCAGGTCGCTGAGCCGCTCGCCGAGCGCGGCCAGCAGCGTATCGAGCGGCCCTTCGTAACCGCCTTCGGCCTCGACCGAGCGTAGGATCGCGGCGCGCGCGAAGTCCGAGATGCTTGGAGATCCCTTGCGCGCGCAAACCGAGGCCAGCCTGCCGTATTCTTCTTCGGTCAGCCGGAAGTTCACCAAACGGTTGCGAGGTTTTAGCCCGGACATATCGACGACTTGGAGCGGCGCGTGTCCACGCGGTGGCGGCGAGGCTACCGGGCATGGCTCACGCTTCGTGAGTCCCGAAGCTCTTTGCGCGAGGCAGGCTGCCGCCAGGCGCCATCCGCGTCTCGAGCGGATCTTTCCGGCCCCGTCCAGGGCGGCGCTGTGGTACAGCTAGCTTACAGCCAGTAGATCGTCGCCGGGCGCCAGATCTTTAGGGTTGTCGCCGGAGAAAGAGATGAGGGGCCTACACGAAGTCCGACGGCGCGCTCCTCGGGCGCCGTCTCCTGCCGCCACGGCCTTTGGCGCTAAACACGGCCCTGGGCTAAGGGTGGCATCGGAGGCAGCCGATAGATGCTGGTGCGGCGCGCCGTCCATTCCGCGAATCTGGATTTGCTTCGCTCGGTCGCCGTGGCGTGCGTGTTCCTCTTCCATCTGCGCCGCACCTTCGGATCGGAGCCGTTGTGGGGCTTCGATCCGCAGGCCCTTGGACTCGCAGGGGTGTTGCTTTTCTTCGTCCATACAAGCCTGGTTCTGATGCTTTCGCTCGAGAGAACGGCGGCGGAGCCGGGGCCCCTGGCGCGCGCATTCTACATCCGGCGCTTCTTCCGCATCTATCCTTTAAGCATCGCGTGTGTGCTCGCCGCGATCGTTCTCGATCAGCCCTCGATCCCCTGGCTTCCCTACGCCAAGGTGACCGTGATGCAGGCCGCCGCCAATCTCCTGCTGGTCCAGAACATCACGGGCCACGCCTCGATTCTGGGTCCACTCTGGAGCCTGCCGTATGAGGTGCAGATGTACATCTTTCTGCCCCTGGCCTACGTGCTTGTCACTCGCCGTTTCCGCTGGATGACGGTCGCCTTGCTGGTTGCCGTTTCGGTCCTGGCGCCCGTGGCGGAGAAGCGCTTCACCGGCAACGCGCACCTGTTTCACTACGCGCCGTGTTTTATGGGCGGGATACTCGCCTTCTGCCTGCTCGGGTCGAAGCGCCCCCGGCTGCCCTCGCTGCTATGGCCGGTCACGATCGTTCTGGGCGTCGCGCTGTTCTCGGCGATCGAGGGTGGCAGGACGGGCGACAAGCAGCGCACCGCGGCCATCGACTGGGCGTTTTGCGTCCTGTTCGGCCTCCTGGTGCCCTGTTTCTCGGAGATTCGCTCGCGTGCCGTCCAGCGCGCCAGCGAGACCATCGCGAAGTACTCCTACGGCATCTACCTTACGCATGGTCTGGCGATGTGGGTTGCGTTTGTCCGGCTTGAGGCTTACCCGCCGGCAGTGCGCTGGGCCGTATTCGTACTTCTGGCCGTTGCCGCACCCGTCGTCACTTACCACGGAGTCGAAGAGCCGCCCATCCGTCTTGGCCGCAGGCTGGCGCGGGGAACCTCCCGGCTCGCCCGCGAACCGGCTGCCGGCCTCCGCTCCGGCGCGATGGCAAGCGCGGGCGGTCTCGCTCCTTATTGATTGGATTCGCGATTGGCCGCAGTGTCCGAAGCCTAGCGGGGGCCGGGCATAAGGAACGACTCCGGGGGAGGGTCAGTGGCGAGCCAGTCCCGGGTTTGCGGCCAATTCCGATGCGCAACGGAGTTTACGACGCACTACGCTAGTCTGCTCCGGTGGCCTGGAGGCGGACGGTCTCTCCGCTGGTGGAGCTGAGCCTCGGACCGGGGAGCAGAATTCCGGCCAGGTTGAGCGGGTCGGCGGCCGCGACCTCGAGTGCGTCGGTCGAAGCGCCCTGGCGCCGCATCGTCCGCAGGAGATCGAGCGCCTCGGGCAGCGCGAACTGCTCGCCCACGAAAGCTCCGGCGAAGCGGCCGCCTCGGATCTCCCCGCGCGCTTCCATACGGCGCAGAGCCACCAGCATCTCGCGCCACGGCGGCGCAAGCGTCTCCCGCGTCACCAGTTCCCTCAGGACGACGCCCCAGCGCCGCAGCAACTGGCGAGCGAACGCTTCGGCGGCCGTCTCGGAAGCGGGGGTGGGGCCCGGGACCAGCGGCCGCAGCAGCGCCCACCGACCCGCCGCGTGTCGCGGGCGCGCTTTTCGTCCTCGCCCCTGCCCTCGGCGCCGCTTGGGATCGACCAGGGAACGCAGGTTTTCGAAACCGTCCGCGGTCACCAGACCTGCAGCCACCAGCTCCCACAGCGCGTCTTCCGCCTCGCTCGGCAGGCGGCCGATGGCTCGCTGCAGGTCGACGAAAAACGATGCGCCGCGGCGCTCCAGTTGCTCCATCACCTCTTGCGCCGCCGGCGAAAGACTCGCCTCCTTTTGGGCGGCGTCGGGCGCCGGACGGAAAGCCACCAGCGTCTCGGCGTCCTCGCGCAGGAACAGCGTCAGCGGCGCGGCGCGCGTGGGCCGGACGCGATGCACGCCACCCGGCTCCTCGAAGGCGGGATGCGGCGAGAGGCGGCCCCACATCACCTCGCCCGCGAGGCACAGGCGGTCGAGAAACTCCGGGTCGTAGCGGACGATGCGGCGCGGCAGCACTACGGATTCCCAGGCGCCCGCCGGGACCTCGTATCCCTGTAGCTGGCGGATGACGGCCAGCGTGCCATCGATGCCATGCAATTGCGAACCGCGCGCGAGGTGCTGCCAGCGCGCCAGGAAGCGGACGAAATCGGCGGTGGTGGCGGGTTCAATCTCGCCGCGCAGCCGGCCCAGCGTGAGGCGATGGATGCGGGCCAGCAGGCGCCGGTTGGCCCATTCCGGCTCGCCCGTCCGTTCCGCCGTGAATTGGCCGCGCAGAATCTGACCTTCGGCTTCCAGGCGCGCCAGGCCGCTTTCCACCAACCAATCCGGCAGGCACAACCGCGCGGCCAACGCGGAGGCTTTAACCGGGCCGGTGGATTCGAGCCATCCGCGTAGAATCTCCGCGACGGCGCTTTCTTCAGAGGACTGGTAAGCCCGGCGTGCCAGATCGAGCCGCTCGGCGGCCACCCAGAATGCGCGGCCGTCCACGGGTAGGACAGCGGCGCGACGCGAGCGCGCCAACTCCTCGAACAGCGCGGTCCATTCCGGGACCGGTGCGAGCACGACCAGCGTGAGCAGAGCGTCGTGCAACTCGTCGGCATCGCGCACCAGCGGCCAGGCTTCGGCGGCCACCTGCGCGATGGCCTGGGGATCGAGCGCCCCGGCGCCGGCGGCCAGATCGGGCGAGAGGGTGCGGCGCAACTGCACGGCCCGGGCGCGGCGCTCTTCGAGCGGAGCATCGTCCAGGAAGGCGTACGGGTTCGCGTTCAGGATCTCGTGGGAGAACGGCGAGGGCTCGGCGGTATCGATGGCTACCGTCTGGATGGCGCCCGCCTGAATTCCCTCGAGCACGGCGCGCAAGCCGTCCAGGTCCATGGCTTCGTGCAGGCAGTTCGCGATGGTCTCTTCGACGAAGGGATGATCGGGGATGCGAATCTCGCCCACCAGGTTTTCGGCGCAGGCCGCCTGGTCCGGAAAGACGGCCGCCAGCAGATCGTCCGAGCGCATGCGCTGGAGGGGCGCGGGCACTTTGCGCCCGCCCGAGAAGCGCAGAATGGCGAGTGCGCGGGAAACGTTCCAGCGCCAGCGTGCCGTGAACATGGGCGAATCGAGCAGCGCCTGGGTCAGCAGGTGCTCGACCGTCTCCGGCCTCAGGAACTCGAAGACGATTTCGAGCGGGAACGAATGCTGCTCGGCGAGCGAGATGACGATGCCGTTGTCTGTGGCCGCGGCCTGCAATTCGAAATTGAAGCTCCGGCAGAAGCGCTTGCGCAGCGCCAGTCCCCAGGCGCGGTTGATGCGTGCGCCGAAGGGAGCGTGAAGGACGAGCTGCATGCCGCCGGCCTCGTCGAAGAAGCGCTCGGCGACGATGCGGTCCGCCGTGGGCAGCGCGCCCAGGGCGGCCCTGCCGGCGCGTATATACGGAATGGCCTGGCTGGCGCCGGCGCGATCGAGGCTGCACTCGGCCACCAGAAACGCTTCGGCATCCTGGGGCGCGCGCCTGGCAATCTCCTCGCGCAGACGCGAGAACTCGCGCGAGAGTTCGGCGGTGCGGCCGGGCGCCTCTCCGCGCCAGAAGGGGAAGTTGGGCGGCGCGCCCTGGGCGTCCTCGACACGCAGCCGTCCCGGTTCGATCCGGCGAATCCGCCACGAGCTGGTGCCCAGCAGGAAGATGTCTCCGGCCATGCTCTCGACCGCGAAATCCTCATCCACCGTGCCCACCACCGTGCCCTCGGGCTCCAGCACGACCTGGTAGTTGGCGTTGTCCGGGATGGCGCCGCCCGAAGTGATGGCGGCCAGGCGCGCGCCGCGGCGTCCGCGCAGCCGGCCGTTGACGGCGTCGTGGTGCAGAAGCGCGCCGGCGCGGCCGCGCGAGGTAGCGATGCCGTCCGAGAGGATCTCGACCACTTTGTCGAACGCCGCGCGTTCGAGGCGGCGATAGGGATAGGCGCGCCGCACCAGGGCGAACAGGTCGTCCTCGCTCCAGTCCTCGGTCGCGGCCGCGGCGACAATCTGCTGCGCCAGGATATCGAGCGGACCTTCGGGAATGGCCAGCCGGTCGAGCTCGCCCGAGCGTATGGCGCGCACCAGCGCGGCGCACTCGAGGAGCTCGTCGCGCGTGGTGGCGAAGATGCGGCCCTTGGGCGTCGCGCCCATCCAGTGGCCTGACCGGCCGATGCGCTGTAGCCCGACCGCGATCGAGCGCGGCGATCCGATCTGGCACACCAGATCGACCGAACCGATATCGATGCCCAACTCGAGCGAGGCTGTCGCCACCACCGCTTTCAGCTCGCCCTTCTTGAGCCGCTCTTCGGCGGTGAGCCGCAGGCGGCGGGACAGGCTGCCGTGGTGCGGCAGCACTGCGTCCGGGCCCAGGCGCTGGCCCAGGTGGTGCGAGACACGCTCGGCGAGGCGCCGCGTGTTGACGAAGACGAGGGTGGTGCGATGCTCACGGACGAGGTCGGCGAGGCGGTCGTAGATCTCCTCCCACATCTCGTTGCTCGCGACCGGGCCGAGCTCGTCGCGCGGCACCTCGATGGCCAGGTCCATTTCGCGGCGATGGCCGATGTCGATGATGACGGCCGCCGGGCTGAGGAACTGAGCCACCTCTTCGACCGGCTTCACCGTCGCCGAGAGGCCGATGCGCTGGAGGCGCGCGCGACCGCCGGCTTCGACCAGCGCGTCCATGCGGGCCAGCGAGAGCGCCAGGTGCGAGCCGCGCTTGTCGTCGACCACGGCGTGAATCTCGTCGACGATCAGCGTGCGCGTCGTGCGCAACGCCTGCCGGCTCTTCTCGGCCGTAAGCAGGATGTAGAGCGATTCGGGCGTGGTGACCAGGATGTGCGGCGGCCGCTCCAGCATCTGGCGCCGCTCCCAGGCGGTGGTGTCTCCGGTGCGCAGGGCGGTGCGAATGGGCGCCAGCGGAATGCCGCGTTCGGCGGCCAGCGCGGCGATTTCGGCCAGCGGGATTTCGAGGTTCTTGCGGACGTCGTTGCTCAGCGCCTTGAGCGGCGAAACGTAGACCACTTCGACCTCGTCCGCGAGGGGGCCGTTGCGCGCGGCGCGCACCAGGCCATCGAGACAAATTAGGAACGCCGCCAGCGTCTTGCCGGAGCCGGTGGGTGCGGAGATGAGCACGTCGCGGCCGGCGCGGATCTCGGGCCAGCCGAGCGTCTGGGGGTCAGTGGCGCGGCCGAACCGCGTGAGGAACCACTCCCGAACGAGAGGGTCGAAATCGCGCAAGGGCATGGGACTGATCCCATTGTCGCAAGGGTTGTGGGTGGTTACGGCGGGGAAGATCGGTGTTGTGGCGCACGCCGAAACGTGCGCCGCAACCGAGGTGCTATTTGATGGTCAGAGTCAGCGGCTGGGTTTTGACCGGTGCTCCGCCAGTCGCGGTGGCCGTCACGGTCAGGTTGTAGATGCCGGACTTCGCGGCGGTGGTCGCCGCCAACGTCAAGTAGCTGGTACCGGTGCCCGGAGCCGCGATGCTGGTGGGTGCGAACTTCCCCGTGACGCCGCTGGGCAGCCCGCTGATGGACAACGCGACTGCTGAGTTAAAGGCGCCGGTCTTGGCCGTGGACACGGCGATGGGCATCGAGCCGCCTTTATTGAGGACCACCGAGTTTCCGCCCAACGTCAGCGTGAAGCTCGGCGCCGTCACCGTCAGGACGAACCCCGCTAGTTTGGTCACGCCGGCCCCGGTGGCTGTGACAATCAGGTTGTAGGTGCCGACCACAGGCGCCGCCCCCGCCGTCAGCGTCAGCGTGGTAGTGCCATTCCCCGGCGACGCGATGCTGGTGGGCGAAAAGCTGGGGGTGACCCCTGAGGGCATGCCGCTGGCCGAAAACGAAATGGCCGAGTTGAAACCGTTGACGGCAGCCGTCGTCAGCGTGTTCTTGATCGAGCTGTTCGGCGTCAGGCTGTTGGCCGTGAGGTTCAGGGTCAAGTCGAAGCTGGCCGGCAGCACGGTCAGCGTGAGCGCCTGAGTCTTGGTCACGCCGCCGCCAGTTGCCGTCACGGTCAGCGTGTAAGCGCCGCCCGCGACCGTGGAGACCGCCGTGAACGTCAGTGTGCTGCTGCCGTTGCCGGGCGCGGCAATACTCGCCGGCACGAACTTCGCCGTGACTCCCGTCGGCAGCGTGCTTATCGACAGCGCCACCGCCGAGTTAAACCCACTCACCGCGGCCGTCGTCAGCGTAACTGGCGCCGTTGCGCCGGCCGCAACGGATACACCGGTGGCGCCGGGCGTCAGCGTGAAGGTGGGCGCGATCACGGTAAGCGCGATCCGCGTGGTCCGCGTCAGGCCTCCACCCGTCCCGGTCAGCGTCAGCGTGTAGCTGCCTGCCGGAGCGGTAGAGGTGGCTGCGATCGTGACCGTCGCCGCCGTCGTGGTGATGCTGGTCGGAGAGAAGGTCACCGTGACTCCCGTTGGCGCGCCGCTGGCCGAAAGAGCCACGGCCGCGCTGAATCCCCCTTGCCTGGTGAGAGCCAGGCTCGCCGATGTCGACTTGCCTGTCGCGACCGTCACGCTGGTAGGGGTCGGTGTAAGCACGAAGTTACTGGCCGATGCGTCGGCCCAGTGGTTCACCAGCAGGTTGGCGTCCACCGAGCCGAGTCCGGTGGCCAGGTCGTATCCCACACCGGCGGTGTAGCCGGTGACGCCGGGAACGCTGTTGTTGCCGCTGGTGATGTCGTGGAAGATTGTGGAGCCGCCGGCGGTCAACTGCCGGGTTGCCAGTGCGTAGAGAGAGGGATTGGCGTTCCCTAGCGGAGCGCCGGCGTTCTGGAGCACGAGCGCCAGCACGCTGGCCAGGGACGGAGCGGCCGCGGAGGTGCCGCCGACACCCCACAGTCCGGCTTGAAACTCGATCAGATAGGCGTCGTGGATGGCGGCGGCCATCGAAACGTCCGGGACGTCGCGAGCGCTATCGGCCGGGACTCCGGGCGCGCTCTGCCAGGCGGGCTTCGGATACACGATGCTGGCGCCGCCGCCGCCCGCCCAAATCGCCCCGCTCGCCGCTCCGCTTTCGTTCCAGGGAAGCTCGGGGATGTAGCTGAGCACCGAAGCCATGCCCGACCGGTTCGATGCCGACCAGTACAGGCTGGGATTGTAGGCGTCGTTGAACATCGTGCCGCCCACGCAGGTGCTGTAGGGAGTGGAGCAGAGAGCATTGACCGCGCGGCCGTGCGTGGCTGTAGTCGCGCTCGAGGCGTCGCACCCCGCGGCTCCGCTATCTCCCGAAGAGACCAGGACCGTGATTCCATAGGAGGCGGCCTGGCTCCACAGACTGTTCCAGAAGGCGTTGCCGGATGCGCCGGACGAGGCCTCGCACAGGCCGTAGCTCATGGTCAGGATCGGCGCCACCTTGTTCGTAACCGCGTATTGCGCCGAGAGCGCGACGCCGTCCGAGGTGCCGGATTTCGTGGTGACGAACTTGACCGTGGCGTTCCTGGCGATGGCGCCCGCCCATTCCACGTCCAGGGTGGATTCGAGCTCGTCGTCGCAGCCCGGGAAGCCCGGGTCGGGACCGTTCGTGATGATCAGCGGGTCGTTGGGCGCGAGGCCCGAGATGCTGCGGAACGTTCGCACATCCGACAGAGTGATGTCCGCGCGTCCGACTACAGCGATGCTCTGGCCCGTGCCATCGATGCCCTGGCCATAGAGCGGCGCCACGTCGTAGATGGCGACCCAGTCCAGCGGCGCCAGAGAATGCGAGCCATTGCTCGAGGTATAGCTGGGCGACGCCATGTTCATAGGCGCGCTGCGGAAATCGTGCAACGAGACGACGCCGCCGACTACGCCCGCCAGCGCCTGGGGAATCTCCGGCTCGCCCGCGTTGGCGTAGTGGGCTTGTCCGTTCACGCGGTAGTTCAGGATGGGCGTGTGGAAGGCCGCCTCCACCTGCGCCACGGTCCCGCTGAAGACCAGCGAGGTCCTGCCGGCGGGGGCTTCATCCACCGTCAGGCCGTGCCCTTGGAGCCAGCGCTCGACCGAGCGCAGGTCGTTGTCCGAGACGCCAAAGTGCCGCCCGTATTCCTCCGCCGTGAGCCAGTGGTGATAGGATGGCGACTCCGGGTCCTGCTGGGCTCTGAGCAGTTCCTCGAGCGCCGCCTGCTGCCGCGCATCCGGATCGAGGACCAGAATCATGCGGTCCATTTTCTGTTCGGCCGGCGCCGCGCCAATGTCGAGTTCGGCTTTGGCCAAGGGGTGCACGTTGCCGCGCAAGGTCACGCGCTGGCTGAGATCCAAGGGTCCCGCTGCCCGGTCCATCGGTTGGGTAGTCAATATCTGCGCAGAAACAGTCAGGCACATTAAGACGGTGGAGAACGGTAGTACTCCAGCCCGCATAGCGATAAGCCTCCTACTGCGCTTATCGCCGGCGAATCGGAAAACAAGAGCGAAAATTCGTCACTTGGCCAATACCTTATGTTGCGTCGCGAATGTCGAGCAGTATGACTGACAGGAGACCGATGGTGGGACAGGCACGAATTTCGCAAGTGCGGCGAAATTCGAGCCAGTCCCGGGTTTGCGGCCAATCCGGGCTAAGCCTCCGTGCGGGCGCGCGGCGGGCGCAGCACCAGCGAGAGCAGGGCGCACACCAACGCCATGCCGGCCAGGATCAGATACACCTGGTTGTATCCGGCGGCGATGTTGCCCGCGGCTTTCGCCCGGTCCACCAGGTGCGCGAAATACTTGGGCACCAGGAATCCAGAAGCTCCGAACGCCGTAAATACCAGCCCGTAGTTGGCGCCCATGTTCTTAGGACCGTAGTAGTCCGCGGTCAAGGAAGGCATGAGCGCGAGGTAGCCGCCGAAGGCAAACACGCCGAGGCAGAGGCCCGGCAGGAGTTGCCCCAGGCCGGTCGCTCCCCGCACTACGAAGGCACAGGCGATCGCCGCGCACAGACCCATTGTCAGCATGGTGCGCACGCGCCCCAGGCGGTCCGAGACGCTGCCCCATACGAGTCTTCCGACGCCGTTGAAGATGGCGACGATCCCTACCGCCGCGCCTGCCGAGAGTGCCGTCTTCGGCATAGTGCCAGACAGCGGCGCAACCTGGCTGATGGCGGTCAGTCCGACCGAAGCGCCGAGGAAGTAGACCACCCACAGCGCATAGAATTGCCACGTCGCGAGCATCCCGCCGGGCGGTGTGTTCTCGCGCGCCGAGACCGCCGCCGCGCGCGGCTGCCATCCCGCTGGCCTCCATCCCGCCGGTGGCGCCTTCGAGAATTGTGCGGCAGTTACAACCCCAATTACCGAGATGACCGCGATTATGACAAATGTGCTCGGAATCGTCGATGCAAACTGAGTGGGGTCTTTGCCGATTAGCCTTTCGATGAGTGGCGCGAACACCAGCGGACTTACACCGATGCCCATGACCGCCAGGCCGACCATCATGCCGCGCTTGTCCGGGAACCACTTCACCAGCGTCGCGATCGGGGCCACATAGCCAAACCCGGTGCCGAGTCCGACGACGC
Source organism: Bryobacteraceae bacterium (assembly GCA_035602665.1). Classification (GTDB taxonomy): domain Bacteria; phylum Acidobacteriota; class Terriglobia; order Bryobacterales; family Bryobacteraceae; genus DASWZN01. Next base: position 20,933 of record DATNLV010000068.1, read on the forward strand.
AGCCATAAGTTACGATTAGTGCGGTTGGGTTCCGGCCGAACACCGCCGACAGCACCCAGCCCACGCCGATCAGCACGCCTCCTACGCTCGCCACCAGGCGCGGTCCCGAGCGATCCTGCCACAGGCCGCCCAAGATGGTCCCCGCAACCAGGGCCAGAATGGAGTAACTGAACGGGTCGCTGGTCTGCACATTGGTCCAGCCGTAAGCCCGTGCCAGCGGCCCGCGGAAGACGGACCACGAATAGAGCATGCCCAGTAGCACCTGCATGAGGATAGGCGCTACGGCGTACTTAGTGCGCGAAACAGCCAGTTGTGTCGCCGGCGTAGCCATAGGTTCTCCGGTCTCCACGGGTCGTCGGAGGCCGACCTGGTGGATCAGGGTAGTATGGCACGAGAGGGCGGGACTTGTAAAAGCGGTTGTGGGCAGGGCGCCGGGTTGCCCCGCGGCGCCCTGGTTGCCCGGCCGGACTACATCCCCGAGGTGCGGGCTCGGTGTTCGCTCGATTCCTGCTGCAGATTGAGGAATTCGTCAAGCTGCCGGTGCGCTTCTTCCTTGGTGATGCCGTAGCGCTCCTGGATCTTGCCGACAAGCTGATCGCGCTTCCCCTGGATCTGAGTAAGGTCGCTGTCGGTCAGCTTGCCCCATCGCTCCTTTACTTTGCCAGTGTATTGTTTCCACTGTCCTGCGAATTGATCCCAGTTCATAAATAGGAACCTCCGGGGATGCAGGAGCAATCACCCGGCCAAAACGCAAGCCGTAGAAAACCCGCAGACACGTCGAGCATGGAACGAATTTGCCGGATAGAAATTTCCTATCGGCGTCGTGGCGCGGCAGCCCTCAGCCCTTGTCTGGCGCCGTGGCGGATGTGAAGCACAACGACCTGTTTCTCTCGCTCCAGGACTCGGGATATCACGCGGTAGACGTGAGGCTTGTGGCCGTATAGCAGATGCCTGAGCTGAGCCTTCTCAGGCGTCACCGGGCAACGGCTTGGCCGCTTCTCGAGGCGGAGAATGGCATCCTTGAGCCCCCCGGAATGCCCGGCGTCAATCTCGTCATATAGGCGGACAAGGTCGCGCTCGGCGCGGGAGGTGAGATTAACGCGCTATGCCATGCCTGGCTTCGAAGTCGTCGAAGAACTCCCTCGCCGGCCTGCTCCTGCCCTTTTTCGCGTCCTCGAGACCCTGACGAATGCCTTCCTCGGCATCGGAGCGGGCGGCGATGTCGAGCAGGCGCCGATGGGCTTCGGCGTCCTGCACGACAGCCGCTGCCTTTCCCTTCACCGTGAGTACTACGGGGCGCCGGCTCTTCTTGAGCTGCTTCATAAGTTGCCTGATCGCCGGCGAGTGGTCGTCGACGACCGGATATTTTTCACGATGCCAGCTTACCACGCCCCTACAGCAGACTCAGCGGGTCCACGTCGATCACCACGGCGGTGGCGGGCCAGCGGCGGCTCTCGGCATAGCGGCGCACGGTCTCGAGCGTCTCCTTGAGCGCCGTGCGGCTGGCGGCCTTGATGAGCAACTGGTAGCGATACTCGCTCTTGAGCCGCGGCACCGGGGCCTCGGCCGGGCCCAGCATCTTGATGTGATCGGGCGGCGGGGTGAGCAACACGCCCAGCTCTCCGCTCATCCGCAACGCATCCTCTTTGCTCTCGCTGCGCACCAGCAGGTTGGCCAGCGCGCTGAAGGGCGGGTAGCGCATCAGCCGGCGGAATTGGAGTTCCTTTTCGTAGAAGCCATCGTAGTTCTGCGCGGCGGCGAAGCGTACGGCGTAATGATCGGGGTTGATGGTCTGTACCAGCACTTCGCCCTTGATGTCGCCGCGGCCGGCGCGTCCGGCCACCTGAGTTAGTAACTGGAAAGTGCGCTCGGCGGCGCGGAAATCGGGCATGCCCAGGCCGACGTCGGCGGAGATCACTCCCACCAGCGTGACGTTCGGGATATCGTGCCCCTTGGCGATCATCTGGGTGCCCACCAGGATGTCGTACGCGCCTTCCCTGAAGCCGTCGAGAATGGTCTCGTACTGGCGCTTGCCGGTCACCGTGTCGCGGTCCATGCGGGCCACGCGCGCCTCGGGCAGGATGCGGTGCAGTTCCTCCTCGACGCGCTCGCTTCCGATTCCCAGGAAGTAAATGTGCTCGCTGTGGCACTTAGGGCAATGGCTCGGCACGCGCTCGGCGTAGTTGCAGTAATGGCACAGCAGGCGCTGGTCGCGGCGGTGATAAGTGAGCGTGACCGAACAGTTGACGCACTGGATGCGCTCGCCGCAGGAGCGGCAGGCGACGAAGCTCGAAAAGCCGCGCCGGTTGAGCAGCAGCATGGTCTGCTCGCCCGCAGCCAGCCGTAACTGGATCTCTTCGATCAGCCGCCGCGAAAAGGTGCTCTGCTTGCGCGTGGCCAGGAACTCGACGCGCATGTCGATCAACTCCACCAGCGGCAGCGGCCGCTGCTCGATGCGCTCCGGCAGCAGCAGCAGCGTGTACTTGCCGCGCTCGGCGTTGTAGCGGCTTTCGAGACTCGGCGTGGCCGAGCCGAGCACAACGCAGGCGCCGGCCGCGCGCGCGCGCACGATGGCGACGTCGCGGCCGTTGTAGCGCGGCGTCTCCTCCTGCTTGTAGCTGGAATCGTGCTCCTCGTCCACCACCACCAGTCCCAGGTCCTGCACCGGCGCGAAGACGCCCGAGCGCGTCCCCACGACCACGCCCGCGGCGCCGGAGCGTATGCGGCGCCACTGCTCGCCGCGCTCGGCGTCGCCGAAGGCAGAGTGCAGAATGGCCACGCGGTCGCCGAATCGGTGAAAGAACTGCCCCGCCATGGCGGGCGTGAGCGCGATCTCCGGGACCAGCAGCAGCGCCCCGCGGCCCGCGGCGAGCGTGGCGTCGATGGCGTTGAGGTAGACCTCGGTCTTTCCCGAGCCCGTGACGCCCTGCAACAGGAAAGTGCGGAATTGTTTCGCCTCGATGGCCGTGCGGATGGTGTCGAAGGCGGCTTGCTGATGCGGGTTGAGCAGGTGCGGCGCGCGGTTGTAGGCGCTGGAGATGGGCGAAAGCTCCGGCCGGACGGTCAGGATGCCCCGCCGTCCCAGGGCGCGCGCGGCCTCGCCGGCGTTCTTCACCGAGGCCTCGATGTCTTTCAGGTTGTGCGAGCCGGGATGCAGGTCCAGATAGGCCAGCAACTCGCGCTCGGCCTTCTTGTACTTGCCCTCGGGCGCCGGGGCCGCCGCTTCGACGCGCAGCCGCGCGGATGGCGAGCGGAAGGGATCGCGCTCGGCCTCGACGTCCTCGATCTGAACGAAGGCGCGTTTTTCGAGGCCGCGCAGCAGTCGCGCCGCGTCGGGCAGCTTGCGGGCCAGTTGCGCGATCGAGACGGAACGGAACTCCAGCGCGCGCATGAGCTGAACGGCCGGATCTTCGGCGGAGTCCGTGAGCGAGAGTTGGCGCAGCGCGTCGCGGCCGGCATCGGTGAGCGTGTAGACCTTGCCGTGCCGGATCTCGCCGCCCACCGGCGCCATGGCGCGCAACACCTCGCCCAGCGGGGCGCAGTAGTAGTCCGCGATCCACCGCCCCAGCGACAGCATGTCGGCGGTGAGGACGGGCTCGGCGTCCAGAAGCCGCAGCGCATCGCGGGTCTCGTTCCCGGGCGGCTCGGAATGCACGCGCACCACGAAGCCGGTCATCTTGCGCGTCCCGAAAGGCACCAGCAGCCGGCAGCCCGGCTTCACGCGATGCCGCAGCGTCTCGGGCAGCCCATAGGTGAACGCGCGCTCGAGGGGCACGGGCAGGCTGACATCGCAATACAGCGGTAATGTTTCAGGCGCCGCCAAGTCTCCCGCCATCAATGCGAGCTCACACCCCATATAAGGAGATAGTGAGGCGGAGGAGCAAGCATTCTCTATCGTAGCTTTACACGGCCGCCCCGACGCGCTCAAAATGGTCGTCAGGAGGGGCGCGATGCCGGAACGGCCCAAGCGTGAAACCGTCGACCTTTCGCAGTATCCCGACATGGTGGTGGTCTACCTGGGGATGAGAGTCAACACCCTGACCGGAGTCAGGACCATTCTGGGGTTCAATGGCCAGATCGCGAAGGCAGTCGAAGCCGGGCCCGACGGCCTGCTGCTGCACGAGCCCGTCATCTACTCGCTTCGGCATATCGGAATGCGGCAGTACTGGCGGGATTT
>DATNLV010000094.1:0-7370 GCA_035602665.1 Bryobacteraceae bacterium
AGCGGATGGCGAGCGAGACCGGGTCGAGCAGGCCCAGGATCCCCGAGCCCAGCGCCGCCGCGGCCAGGCCCGCGATCAGCACGTAGTATTTCAGCTTCTGCCAGCTCTTGTAGCGGTTCGATTCCAAGAGCCGCCGGCCGAGTTTCCGCTCCGAGCGCAGGCTTCCAAAGAAATGATGGAGCGTGCCCAGAGGGCAGATCCAGCCGCAGAAAAACCGTCCCAGGAAAACCGTCGGGACCAGAACCACCAGGCACCAGACCAGGCCGCGATACAACGCGCGCGTCGAAAGCGCGTTGAGCGCGGCCGCCAGCGGGTCGGCGCGCAAAAACAGGCTCGGCCCCGTTCCCCACAGCAGCAGCGTGAGGAACAGGGCCAGGAAGCCGCACTGCGAAATCCGTCTGATCCAAACGAGTCTCAACCCTCAGGAGTGTACCATCGGTCATCGGCTATCGACCATCGACCCATCATTTCGGCTGGCGAGCCGCATTGTGCTTGGCGCGGTAGATCTGGCCGCTCGTACGGTTCTGCTGGCGGTTCACCTGCCTGCGCTCCCCGGACGTCAGCGTCCCGCCGTTCGCGGCCCGGTCCGCGCGGACTTCGTGATTGATGCCGGCCTGCTTGCCTTCCAGCCTCGCCGTCTCGCCCGCCGTCAGGCTGCCGCTGCGGACTCCCTGCGCGATGCGCTGCTGCTGCAGTTCCTGCCGCGCTCCGACTTCGCCGCGGAAGTTGGTCTGGTTGGCATTGTGCTTGTCGCTGTAGATCTCGCGGCTCATGCCGTTCTGCTCGTGGTTTACCTGCTGCCGCTCCGCCTCGGTCAGCGTGCCGCCATTGGCCGTGCGGTCCTGGTGGATCTGGTGATTCACCCCCGCCTCCTGGTGCTCGATCCGTGTGGTTTCGCCCGGCGTCAACTGGCCCGAAGCGATCCCTTGCGCGACGCGGTCCTGCTGATTCTCCCGGCGCTGGTCCACCGTCTGTCCAAATACCGTAGCGGCGAATACTGCCCCCGCCACAATCAGGTTCGTGATTTTCATATGTGTTTTTCGCTCCTGCCCGTATGAACACGGAAGCGGCCGGAGAGTTGCGGAGAAACGCTCGTCGCCCGTGGCTCGCGATCGGGATTCGTCACGGTGCGAAGCCCACGAAGGCCGCAGAGGATCAACGGGCAACGGGCAACGGGCAACGAGCAAGCTCTATGATAAAAGAGAGCCCATGAGGTCGGAACTCCGCAGGTTCGCGCTCCCCGTCTGGTTGCTTCCGGCCGTCGGATACCTGTTCTCGTTTGGCTGCCTGGTCTGGGTCCTTCACGGCGTCGACTACCACGAGATGGCGAGCGACATACGCTCGCTGCATTGGGGATGGGTGGCCTTCGCCGTCGTGGCGGATATCGGCGTCTATGTCTACCAGGCCTGGCGCTGGAACCTCCTGCTCCAGCCGGTGTGCCGCCCGGGATTGTGGCGTTCCGTGCAGGCGATTTATGTGGGCCTCTTCTCGAACGAGGTGATGCCCCTGCGCCCCGGAGAGCTGATCCGGTCGTACTTGCAGGCGCACTGGTGCGAGGTCCCGTTTTCGGTCGCCTTCGCATCCGCTATCATCGAGCGGCTTCTCGATGGGGTCTGGCTGGTGGCCGCCTTCGCGCTCGTCGCCTCGCGTCCATCCCGCACCGGCGTCGCGCTCCCAATGGACGTCACGGACCTGGCCCGCGCCCTGGGCCTCCTGGTCACCGTGTGCATTGTGGCCCTCGCGCTCACGATGTACTGGAAGCCCCGGGCACACGAGGCCATCCCCAAAACGCGCTGGGGCCTGAAGCTTCGCGTGCTCATCGAGGATCTGCACATCATGGGCCGCTCCCGGTTCTTCTATATGGCCGCCGCCGCGAGCCTGCCGTATCTGCTCCTTCAGGTGGTTCCGGTTTACGCCCTCATCCGCTGCTACGACCTCGATCTGGGCGTGGTCCCGGCGCTGGTGGTGCTGGTGATCTGGCGCCTCGCCACCGTGCTGCCGCAAGCCCCCGGCAATATCGGTTCCTCGCAGGCCGCGCTGGTCCTGGCGCTGGCGCTGTTCGGCGTGGATAAGACTACTGCCAGCGGTCTCTCCCTGGTCATGTGGGCGGCCATCACGCTTCCTCTTCTGTTCGGGGGTTTCATCGCGTTGGCCCTTACCGACGCCAAGCTGAGCGATCTGCGAGCTCACGCCAAGGCCAAAGCGGCGGCTCCGGTTCCCGCCGTTTCGCGGCAAGGCCCAGTGGCCGATGGCTGACGCCCTGCGTCTGCTAAAGTGTTCTGCGTGGACGAAAGCTACCGGGCGTTGCCTTCGGTCGACGAAATTCTTTCGCGGCTGGTTCGCTTGCGCGAGCGCTTTCCGCATCGCGTGATCGCCGGCGAGATTCGCCGCGCGCTCGATGAAGCCCGCGCGTCCATTCGCTCCGGCTCTCCCGCTCCCTCCGACATCGAAGCCCGTGTTCTGCGGGCGCTGGAGGATCTGGAAACGCCGTCGCTGCGGCGAGTCATCAACGCCACCGGCGTCATTCTCCACACCAACCTGGGCCGCGCGCCCCTGCCGCCGCTCGCTCCCGCGTTCGGATATTCGAATCTCGAATATGACCTCGCGGCCGGGAGCCGCGGGAAGCGCGACGCACACATTGCGGGCCTGATCGAACGCCTGCTCGGCCGGCCCGGCATCGCGGTGAACAACAATGCGTCGGCCGTCTACCTGGCCCTGCACGAACTGGCCGCCGGCTTCGAGGTGGTGGTCTCCCGCGGCGAGCTGATCGAGATCGGCGACGGCTTCCGCATCCCGGAAATCATGGAGCACACCGGCGCCATCCTGCGCGAAGTCGGCACCACCAACCGGACCCGCGTGGAGGACTATCGCGACGCCATCGGCGAACGCACGCGGCTGCTGTTGCGCGTGCACCCCAGCAATTTTCAGATGCGGGGATTCACCGGCCGGCCAACGCTCGAAGAGCTGGTCGCTCTCGGAAACGAGCGAGGCATTCCGGTCTACGAGGATCTCGGCAGCGGCTGCATCGCCGATCTGCGGCCGTACGGGCTCGATGAGCCGCTCGCCGAGCGCAGCCTCGCCGCCGGCGTCGCGCTGGTTTCTTTCAGCGGCGACAAGCTGCTGGGCGGGCCGCAGGCAGGCATCCTGGCCGGCCGTCCGGACCTGGTGGCGCGCCTGCGCCGCAACCCGATGTACCGCGCCCTGCGGTTGGACAAGCTGATTCTCCAGGCTCTGGAAACCACTCTGCGGCGCCTGCTCCTGGAATGCTGGGAGCAGATTCCCGCGTTGCGCATGATCCGCACGCCGGCGGATGAGATTCGCACGCGCGCCCGCCGGCTGCTCGACGGCCTGCCTGGGATCGCCGCCCAGATTGTCCCCGGCGAGTCGTTGATCGGCGGCGGGTCTACGCCGGAACAGTCGATCGGGACCTGGCTGATCGCCATCGAGGCGCCCGACGTCGCCGCGCTTGAGCGGCGGCTGCGTGCTTACGATCCTCCCGTGATCGCGCGCATTGAACGGGACCTTCTGCTGGTGGACCTGCGAACCGTCTTCCCGGAAGAGGAAGCGGAATTGGCCGCGGCGCTTCGGCTGGCGCTGGCGTGAGGTGCTCCCAGCACCGAACCGCGCGCGTAAGCAAGCGGAAGTCCGGGCCTACGCCCGTTCCTGGTAAGTACCCTCGGCCGTGTTGACCCGGATCTTCTCGCCCTCGGCGATGAACGGCGGGACCTGCACCACCAGGCCGGTCTCAAGCTTGGCCGCCTTGGTGACGTTCGACACCGAAGCGCCGCGCATTCCCGGCTCGGTCTCGACAACGGTCAGGTCTACCGTGGCCGGCAGCTCCACGCTCATCGGCTTGCCTTCGTAGAACTCGACGCTCACCTGAAGCTGCGGCACCAGGTACTGTATGGCGTCTCCGAGGATGTCCTTGGTCAGATGCAGCTGTTCGAAGGTCTCGGTGTTCATGAAGTAGTAATACTCGCCGTCGTCGTAGAGGTACTCCATCTTCTGCTCGTCGAGCGCGGCCCGCTCGATCTTGTCTTCCGACGAGAAGCGGTGCTCGATCATCGTTCCGCTGCGGACGTTCCGCATCTTGGCTTGCACAAAGCCGCGCAGGTTACCCGGCGTGCGGTGGACCACGGAGAAGACGGAGAACAGGTCGTTATTGAACTTGACCACCATTCCCGGGCGCATCTGTGTGGACGAAATCATGCTGGCAGAAACTCCTTCTAACGCTCGAAGCGGCTGAAATCAGGGCAGATGCCTATTGTACCAAAGACCTCGGCACCGCAAGGGAGCGGACCTCGCCTCGATTCGTCGCCGTGCAGGCGCGCGCCCTACCAGACTCAAACACCGCGAACGAGCGAAACACAATCGGGTCACGAATGAACGCCGATCAACGCCGATCAGAATTTCCGATCGTCTTATTCGTGTTCATTCGTGTTCATTCGTGGCCAGTTACTCCAGCCGCAGCGCCTGCACCGGATCGATGCGCGAAGCCCGCCGCGCCGGAATGTAGGCGCTCAACGCCGCCATCGCCAGCAGCGCCACCGGGACCGCCGCGAACACGCGCGGGTCGAACGGCGGGAATCCCATGCCCGAGGTGAGCGAACGGCCCAGCACCAGGCTCATCAGGATGCCGACGGCCACGCCGATTCCGGTCAGCAGCAGCCCCTGCTTCAGCACCATCTTGATGACGCCGGCACGGTCCGCGCCGATCGCCATGCGAATCCCGATCTCCCGCGTCCGGCGGCTCACCGAATAACTCATCAGGCCGTAGAGCCCCACCAGCGCCAGAGTGAGCCCCAGCAATCCCATCCCGCCCGTCACCTCGCTCAGCAACGCGAAGATCTTCCGCGCCCGCTCTTCGTAATACTCTTCCATCGTGTGGACCGAGTAGATCGGCAGGTTCGCGTCCAGCGAGCGGACCGTCTCGCGAACCGGCGTCAGAAGCGCCGCCGAATCCCCGTAGGATTCCAGCATCAGCGTCATGCGGTTTTGCGGGTTCTGCTGAAGCGGCTGGTAGATCACCTCGAAGGGCGGCTCGGCCAGCGAAATGTACTTGGTGTTCTTGGCCACCCCGACGATCTCGAGCGCCTGGCCTTTCCTGTCGCCGATCCAGAACCGCTTTCCCACCACGCTCTGCTTCGGATAATAGACCTCGGCAAACCGCTGATTGACCACCGCCACCCGCCGCGATTCCGCCGTATCGGCCGGCTCGAAGCCGCGTCCCGCGATGATCTCGATGCCGACGGTTGCGAAGTAGCCATCCCCAACCGTGTTGGAGATGACATGCACGTTGTCCTTGTCCCTGGGCAGCTGGTAGCCATCGGGAATGACCGCCTCGTCCGAGGACATGTTGGCCATCGGCACCATGCGCGTCAGCGCGGCGGATTTCACGGCCGGAACCATCCGCACCCGCTCCACCAGCCGCTTGTAGAAGTCCTGCGTCTGTGCCGGCGTGTACTGCACCAGCGTCGGGTCGAAGGTCACCATCAAGAGGTGGTTGGTGCGGAAGCCGGGGGGCGTCGACAGCAGATAGGATGTGGCGCGGTAGAGTTGGGTCGCGCAGACCATCAGCAGCAGCGAGCCCGCCACCTGTGCGATCACCAGCGCGTTCCTCCCCAGGAACCGCCGCCGCTTGCCGCCGCCGGTGGAGTTGCCGGATTTCAGCGCGGGTACCAGGCTGGTCCCGGTGGCCTGAATCGCCGGAGCCAGGCCGAACAGCAGCGCGCTCGCAACCGCGACCAGCAAGCCGTAGAGCATCACCCGCGTGTCGAGTCTCACGTCCAGCACGATGGGAATCTCGTTCATGATCCGGATGCGCGAGAAGAAGTTCACACAGGACTGCGCCACCACCAGGCCCAGGGCCCCGCCCAGCAGCGCGATCACCAGGCTCTCGGTCAGAAGCTGCCGGACCAGCCGCCAGCGTCCCGCCCCGATCGCCAGGCGCACCGCGATTTCCCTCGAACGCGCCCGCGCCCGGCTCAGCAGCAGATTGGCCACGTTGGCGCACGCAATCAGCAGCACCACCGCCACCAATCCCAGCAGCATGCTGGCCAGCAGGGCGTCAAACGGCGAGTTGTCCACTCGCACCTGAAGCTCCGTCCGCACCACATCGGTCCGGTTGCGGTTCGTGTCCGGGTAGGCTTGTTCCAGCCACTTCGCAATCACGCCGGCCTCGGTGTTAGCGCTCGCGCGGCTCACCCCGGGCTTCAGGCGCCCCTTCACGAAGAAGCCGCGCGCGCCGCGGTCATCCAGAAAGTGCGGGCCCGCCAGCCGCGGCCCCATCGCCGTCGGGATGTAGAAGGACGGCCGGTAGTACTGATCGACTCCCGTGAACGACTCGGGCGTCACGCCGATGATCGTGAACTCGATTCCGTCCAGGAACACCGTCTTGCCGACCGCGCCCGGCGACGCGCCGAACTCAGTCCTCCACAAGTCGTTGCTGATCACGACCACGGCATCCCGCCCCGGCACCTGGTCCTCGTCCGGCCGGAAGCCTCTCCCGATCTGCGGCTCCGTGTCCATCACGTGGAAGCAGTTCCCACTGGCCAGGAACCCCGCCTTCATCTGCGGCAGCACGTTCTTGCTCTTGGCGAAGCCGAGGGTCGCGATATGGAACGCCGCCAGGTCGTCGAAGGACCTGGTTTTGCTCCGGTAGTCCACATAGTCTGGGTAGGACATGTCGACGGGCCGGTCGCCGCGAAGTTGCGAGCGCACCGTCACCACCTGCGCCGGCCTCGGTACCGGCAGCGGCCGCAGAAGCATCGCATCCGCCAGGCTGAAAATAGCGGCGTTCGCGCCGATCCCCAGGGCCAGCGAAAGGATCGCGACCAAGGCAAAGCCGGGGTTCCCCCGCAGTGTACGGAGTGCGTATCGGATGTCGTTAATCATATGGACCCGATCGGATATAGGCACTCCGGGTGCCAAAGTTTCACCGCTGTATCCTTTGGATGCAGCCGGAATATCGCCCCTCCGCTGTCCGATTCTGGGACGCCGCATGTCGGCGCTGGGACGCGCCGCGCCCGCCGTTATAGAATGGTTCCAGATCCGAAACCATCGGTTCAAGGACTTTGCTCATGTCCAGACTTCTGTGGATTCCTCGCGCTCTCGTCTCCCTGCTGATGCTCGGCGTGGCCAGCGCCCAGCTCCCGGCGCCCGCTCCCCGGGTGGCCGCGAACTACGGCAAGTTGCCGCTGGCGTTTGAGCCCAACGTGGGCCAGACCGACGGGCAGGTGCGGTTTGTCTCCCGTGGTGGCGGCATGACGGCCTTCTTCACCGATACCGAAACGGTCATGGTGCTCAGCCGATCCGCACGGGAATCGGTCAAGACCGAGCAGGCGGTAGTGCGGATGAAGCTGAAGGGGACA
>DATNLV010000106.1:0-4355 GCA_035602665.1 Bryobacteraceae bacterium
AAGACGCCGACCGCCGCATCGGCCTCCGGCGGCAGCGTGGCGGTCTCGACGGCGAACGGGCGCGGCGAGTCGAGCTCGGCATCCACAAGCTGGCGCTTCCGGGCTTCCGTCCATTCGGGGTAGCCCGCGCCATCGAGGCCGGCGATCGATAAGAGCTGGGCGACGGCGCGGCTGTGGAATGCGGCGCTCTGCCGGATGTCGATCGCGGCCAGGTGAAAGCCGAAAGTGGTAGCGATGCGAGTCACCGGGGCAACCTCGGCCACGGCGATGCGGCCGGCGCCCACTTCTTCGAGCGAGATCTGCAGCAGCAACAGGTCGTCCACCAGCTCTCTCGCGCCTGCGTAGCTCCGTCGCTGCATCAGGTGGACCATCTGACGCCAGGGCTCACCGGCATAGCGATCCACCAGCGCGCGGCCCGCTTCATCGAGCGCTCCGCGGTAGAGCGCGATGCGCGCGGCGAGCGAAGGTGGCGGCGTCTGCAGAACGTCGGAAAGGCTGAGACGGCCGGCCAGCGATTCGAGGCGCTGGTGCAGGACTGCCAGAGCGCCCGCACGGAGGGATTCCAGGGATCGGCGCGTGACCTCGGTGGTGACGAAGGGGTGCCCGTCGCGATCCCCGCCCACCCAGTCGCCAAAAGTGACTCTGGGCTCCGGCGGCGGCTCCGTGCCGGGAAAGGCCCACAGCCAGGACTGGCGGAAGCGCTCCGAGACCAGGTCCACCACATCGGGGAAGACGCTGGTCAGGTAGTGCAGAACGTTGCGCAGCTCTGAGTCCACGTCGGGCCGCTCGAAGAAGATTTCGCCAGTCCGCCAGAGGCGCTCGAGGCCGGCCTCGACACGCTCGCGCAGCGTGGCCTGTTCCATCGGGCTGCGGTTGGGATTCTCGCGCTCCACCAGCAGCAGGTAGAGTTCGCGATGCCGGTCGAGGACCGAGGATCGCTTGGCTTCCGTGGGGTGCGCGGTCAGAACAGGCTGCACATGGATGCGCGGAAGAACGCGTCGAATGTCCTCGGCGGAAAAACCGGAATCCCGGAGCAGCTGCAGTTGATGCGGCCATGTGCCGGCTTCGCTGGCCGGCCCCAGAAGGTTCTCCCGCATGCGGCGGACTTGGTTGGTGGTGTTCTCCTCCGCCATGTTGAGGAGATGGAAGGCGACCGACAGAGCCTGCGAGCCGCGGGGCGGGAGGCGGTCGCCGGCCGCCGGCGGGACCGAGAAGGCTTTCCCTACCAGGTCCGCAAGGTCCCGCTCGCCGATGGTGGTGAGAGCGTCGCGGAAGCATTCAAGCAGGAAGAGGAAGTCAGCGTCCCACTTCTGAAAGCCGGTCTGGCGGAGGATGGACGGGTGCGGCGGCATGGAGGCGGTAACTCAAGCATGCCACAAGGCGGCCAGCCGGAGTCACCCGGTGGCAGCTGACGCCTGTCGTCAGAACCACGCCGTCGAGCGAATGGAGATCGCTGCCTGCTCAATCGGGATCTCCTGCGCCCGAATCTTCAGATAGCCGCCGTCGTTCGGATGCAAACCACCCACAAGGTCAGTGGTGGTGTTCACCCATCCGGTCGGATCCACGAAGAACGCCGTCACCCCGTTGGTCTTCGAGGCGTTATAGGCGGCGACGCCAGCAGCCTGCGCCGCTCGCCACTGCGCGATGGTCGACGAGTTGTTGGAGGAGGTCGGCAGAACTCCCCGCGCGATGATGACGCCGCCAGCCTGCATGTTCCCCGCCAGGTTGGTGAGCATCGTCGTGTAGTCGGTCGTGAACGCAGCCGGGGGGCTCGCCGTGCAAGTGCCGGAGCAGGCGTATATCTCGTCGTTCACGCCGCCATTGGCGAACACGACCGTAGGCTTGGCGATGCCGACCACCTGGCTTGTGTGATCGCGCAGGTAATACGAGGTCCCAATGCAGCTATTCGCGCAAACGCTGACTGTCTGGGATGACGTGCCCACATCCAGGAAACTCGCGTTCAGCGTCGGATAGTTGAAGTAGTCAATCCCGGTGCGATCATTCGGGTAAAGGCTCAAGTCGATCCCAACCGTGATGCTGTCGCCATAGGCCGCGATGTACGGGCGTGCTGGCGGTTTCGCTGGCCCGACTGTGGCGCCCACGGGAGCCATCACCGAGTACATATACCCCGGACCCACGGCGATCACCTCCCACAGATGAAATCCCGTGTCCAGCCCGCTCGCCAATGTCAGGACATTCCACTTGGTTCCCGATGCCGTCGCAGACCCTTGGTACACGCCATCCATATAGAGTTTGAAAGTGCCCGACCCTCCATAGGCCCACCCTAGGACCGAAGACCAGCCGGTCCCGTACCAGCGGACGCTCCACAAGGCGAAGGCACCGGTGGTCACGTAATAACACCCCGCGTAAGACTGCTGGCTGTCCGTGCACAGCGCTGCCGATTCGGTTGTCGAGTAGGTGGTAAACGGTGTGGTGCCGAGCGTATAGGCCGTGCCATCGTAGGCCGGTATGTCCGTGCAGCAGGTAGCCCCGCTCGCGGAACTGAGCCGGATCGCCGTCGCTGTCAGAAGATACGAAACCGACGTGTGAATAGCGATCTGGATGTCGTGTGAGCCCGCTGCCACCGTCGCCCCGTGCGTCCAGGTCCATTTCTGCGTTGTGGACCCGGCAGAGATCCCGGTCTCCGCGCCCCCATCCACCGAGACCCAGAAGGCGGATGAATCGCTCAAGTTGAACGCGATGTCCGTCGTGACCGATGGCGAGAACTTAAACTCCAGATACGTATAGAACCCTTTGGCCGTGGTGCAGGTTCGGCTCCCGTAAGAACTACAACTGGTCGGAGCGAGCCATCGCCCGACCTGGTATACGTTCGCCGATGCCGTCCCGAGCGTCAGTCCGGTAACCGTGGAATTGTTGGTCACCGCTACACCGCTCTGGCCCGAGGCGGTGTTGGTGCCATCGGTCAGGTTCCCGCCCGTCGTCCAGTCGAGCGTAGCTGTCTCGCCGCTCTGGACCGGCATCGCCGCGGTCACCACAACCGTGCCCGAAGCCCCGGTCCCGCTGGCCGTCACGGTGGAGACTGCGATCTGCGAGCCAACCGCGCTCAAGGTCAGATGCGGGACGAAGTTCGTGATCCCGCTGGCGGGCGTGAGCGAGCCCGCTCCGCCACCGCTCACATGGCAGGTCCAGATAGCCCCGGTGGAATCGCTCGCACAGCTTGAGATGGATAAAACCGCCGCGCCGTAAACGGGGCTGGTCAAAAGAGCCGCGGCCAGCACCACTATCAGGAGTCTCATTGGAAGAACCTCACGAATTTCAGGTTCCAGGTCGCAGCCGCGTTTGCCGTCACGTCGAGTTTCCACTGCACCAGGTCCCCGGCCGCGCAAGCTTTCGTTGCATGAGGAGCGTCAGTCAGGAGCGCCGTCGTAACCACGGTGCGCCCCGATGCTGCTGCAGGAGTAAATGAAATCGTCTGCGCCGTTCCGTAGGTCCCGCCGCTGGTCGCCGCCGTGCTGATACAGAGTAGAGATATCGTGACCGTCGGAGCGCTGGTGGACGCGGACCAGCCATCAATCGTCAGGGACAGGTTCCCAGTCCAGGGGTTCGGTAGTTCAAACTCGTCTGGAACGATCTGTTCCACCGAAGACGTGAGAGCAAGATAACCATGCAGCCCATCGGCCTCGCACACCGCCTGCGGAGGAGCATGGTTGCCCGGCTGGTACAAAGATGCCGGTATGCTGAATCCCGCCCCCGCGGTACCGCCTTGGCACTTGGCCGCGGTGCCAGGACCGTTGAGGGGCAGTGCCGCGCCCGAACCCGTCGCACCCGTTGCCCCAGTGGCTCCCGTCGCGCCAGTAGCTCCCGTCGCGCCAGTAGCTCCCGTCGCCCCCGTCGCCCCTGTCGCCCCAGAGCCTCCGCTGCCCGAGCTAACCTGCGTCCATGTGTTGTCCGGCTTGCACAGATACAGGTTCTGGCCGCCGGTCGCGCCCGTGTTGAAGAACGCTTCTCCGGTCGAGCACGTTGCCGGTAACGCCGTTCCCGCCTTCGCCGGCTTCGTCGTGTGCGCGCTTGAGGCGTCCCAATCGCCTTTCATCGTCCGGCCACCGATACTGGTGGTCTGTCCGTACGCGCATCCAATCACCACCCCAAACAGGATCAAAGCTCGTCGCATTGCCTTATAGCCCCCTTATGATCGTCGCGCTGTACACCGCGCTGGCCGGGGTAACGGTCTGCCCCATGGCGCAAAGCCGGACCGAGATCTGGTTGGCGCCGCTGACCCACATGTTTCCAATCAGGCCGCTTGCCATGCCGCTCGGCCACCCCGGCGCTACGGTGTCGCCCGCCGCCGCCCCCGTCAAGGTGAATGTGAGATCCGGCGAACAGGTCCCCGCGGA
>DATNLV010000122.1:0-4946 GCA_035602665.1 Bryobacteraceae bacterium
GGGGTTGAAGACTTCCGGGCCGGGGCCATTCGGTAGCCAGTTGCCCAGAATCTTGGTCGTGTCGATGGCGTTGTGGTCCGGCAGAGGCGGCTCGATGGGCTGGACGAAGGGTCTCTCGATATTGGGCGGCTGCGGCGTGTCCTGAATATCCGGGACAGGGTCTCGAGGTGTATTCACCTTTATGGGATCAACGGTTGCGACGGTGTCGACCGTGTCCGGTGGCAGCACGAAGGGCTTCTGGGGAGGAACGGGGTTTGGCCTGCTTGTGGGCTGTGCTTGGAGCCGGTGGCCCTGGTCGAGCCAGACCGCGAGGCAGACAACCAATGTCGATACGAGCGAGCCGACGAGCAGGTCGCGGCGGCGGGAGGTGCTGTAGTTTTCCATGGGGCAAACTCCTCTTTGCGAATTCCTCTGCTGACGCCGGCATTGTGGGCCCGAAGCCCGGGTGTGTCAAAGCGTTTGCGCGGATTTGAGCCACGGGAATCGGGCGTTCGGCAAGGGTTGGCTCGGGGCGGAGCGGGAGCTTTACATCGGCATTTCCAGCGCCGACCCTTTGCGCCCTGTCACGGACAAAAACCACGAATAGGAACCAAAGCCATGGCCCAGGAACAGTGGACGGCAGTCGACCGCTACATAAGCGACAAGCTTGTCGGGAATGACCCCACCTTGGATGCCGCCCTCCGCGACAGCGAGGCGGCCGGGCTCCCCGCCATTCACGTGTCCCAGAACCAGGGGAAATTCCTCCAGCTGCTGGCGCAGGGCATGAACGCCAGGCGCATCCTTGAGATCGGCACCCTCGGGGGCTACAGCACGATCTGGCTTGCGCGCGCGCTGCCGGCCGGCGGCCGGCTTATCTCGCTTGAGTCTGAGCCCAGGCACGCCGAGGTTGCCCGGGCGAACGTCGCGCGTGCCGGCCTGGCTAGTGTCGTCGAGGTGCGGACCGGCCGGGCGCTCGAGCTCCTCCCGCGAATCCTGGCCGAGGGCACGGGGCCGTTCGACCTCATCTTCATCGACGCCGACAAGCTGGGCTACCCCGACTACTTCACCTGGGCGCTCAGGTTATCCCACCTCGGCACCATGATCATCGCCGACAATGTCGTGCGCAACGGCGGGGTCGTCGACGAGGGCAGCTCCGACCCCGGTGTCTCGGGCGTGCGCCGGATGAACGAGCTGATCGCGGCCGAGCCGCGCGTGAGCGCCACGGCGATCCAGACCGTGGGAAGCAAGGGCTATGATGGCTTCATGATCGCGCGCGTCGTCGCCGACGTGTAGGCGCCTGCGGGTGGTCCGGCCGGATGCCAGGTGGAAGTCGCCCTCGGCGTGGCGGTCGGCGCGGCCTTTGAGGGATCATCCATGTTCCAGGACCAGTAATTTGGCGGGAAGACCACCTGGACGCTGCGCAGGCTTCCCGCCGGGCCCGAGTCGACCATAAGCTGGACGGCGCGGTTTGCTTGTGAAAGCGACTGGATGAAGTCTTGCACGGTCATTCCCCGGACGGGCCGGCCGTCGATCTGATCTATGCGATCGCCGGGCTTGATTCCCGATCTGGCAACGACGGAGGCGGGATCCACCTTGTCAAACTCGGCCCTATCCATCGCGCCCCAGAAAATATACTTCAATCTGAAGGATATGTGGCATTCCCTTGATGCTGCGGCCCTCACGGTGACGGCATCCATGACGACCGGATGGCCCGCGGCCGGCGTCTCCGCCGCGGAGGCTGCAGAAGCCGCAAGAAGCACGAGAGTCGGCATCGTCCTGGCTGGGATTCGCAGAAAGTGCGATTGCCCCGGTCCGACACGCACGAATCGGACTCCGAAAAGTGCCAATGCGATGTCAGGGATATAACCTAGACCCGGCATATCTCGCGCAGGGCAGCCACGTGATCCTCAAAACGGGCCCGGCCCCTCGTCGTGGCCGACAGGTGCGTTCGCGGTTTGCGGTCCACGAAACTCTTATCGACCTTGATGTAGCCGGCCTCCTCCAGGGTCTGGAGGTGCGCTCCTAGGTTGCCGTCGGTCAGATTCAGGGTGTTGCCCAGCGTGCGGAAATCGAGCTGGATGCGCGGCTGCAGGGCCACAAGCGCCGACATGATGCGCAGCCGGGCCGGCGCATGGATAATGGGGTCGATCTCGGCCATTGTTTACCTCCAGTACCTCCAGATGAAGGCGCCGGACGCGACGAGGGCCCCGCCGCCGCCGATCCCGATCCACAGGTAGAAATAGCCTGGCGCGAATTGGAAGGCGACCAGCGTCGCGACAGTGATGATCGCCCCCAGCCACGAAAGGAAGCGGTCCAGCCACAGGCCCATGACCACGTAGGCGAACATGCATACCGTAACCCAGAGAACCGCCATCTTTCGCTCCAGGACCGGCCCATAGGCCGTCCATTCGGGCCCGTGCGTCATCCCCTGGGGAACGAGGAGCCAGCACCAGAATGCCGCGTAGCCGAACAGGGCCAGCCAGGAGATCCAGATGCGTCCATAGCTGGGGCCCTTGATGGGGGATCTCCGGGAAACCAGCAGGAACGTGACCGCCAGGCCCACGAGATCGAGCACCAGCCAGAGCCTGTAGGCGCGGGCTATGAACTGTTCCGCCGAGAATCCAACAATCCAGATCGCGCCCCAAAGCATGAGCATCGACGCCATGGACCCTGCGGCGATGCTTCGGCGCACCTGGATGCCGACGCGGTCGATCTCCTCGAGGGCAGACCGGGCTTCTTCTCTGGAAATCGGGCTGATGGGATTCGTTGTCATAGAGTACTCTGCATGACAGAGCATCATCGCCTAGTCAATGCCTTTCTTGGCTTCTCCAAGGTTGGTCCATTTTGGAAGATATACCCCGGAAGCACCTGCACTCGCGCCCCAACAAGCGAACCTTGTCGGAAGGACCCACCCTGCGCGAACTCATCACGACAATCGGGTTTCCCGGTTGGCGGCATCGGCGGGGGAAGGAATTCGGGGCATCACTCGTCCCAATTGTTTCGACAGACCGATCTGCCACGGGAAATCTCCCGGTGTCCGACTCGCTTCTGCCAATGTCCACGCGGCCATCGATAAGCATACGTGCATTCCGAATCTCGGACTACGGCGAGGTCTACAGGATCTGGGTGGACGCAGAAGGCGTGGGCCTGAACGAATCCGACAATCGAAGGGCGATTGGGCGGTACCTCAGAAGGAACCCTGGCCTTAGCCAGGTCGCCGTTTCCGGCAATCGCGTGGTTGCCGTAGTGCTGTGCGGCCACGATGGCAGGCGGGGATACCTCCATCACCTCGCCGTCGCCCGCAAATGGCGGCGCAAGGGCATCGGAAAGGCCTTGGTCGCGGCCTGCCTTGGGAGGCTCCGCAGGGAGGCCATTCCCAAGTGCAACCTGTTTCTCTACGCGACGAACAAGCCGGGCAGGGCATTCTGGAAACGCCTGGGCTGGACCGTAAGGGGCGATCTTCGACTCGCGCAGCATGGGACAACGCCCTAGGAAGGATCCGTTGAGGCTCGTCTCATATCTTCTATTCTTTTCGGCCTCGGTGGCGCTGGGGGCCGAGGTCGGCGACACGTACGAGAGCGTGATTGCGCAGATGGGCCCTCCCAAGACCCAGATCCGGGTCGGAACCGTCCAGTTGCTCGGCTATCCGGACGTCACCATCAAATTCAAGGACAACGTGGTCGTTTCAATAAAGGCCGCGGTCAGCGCCCCGGCAGCGATGCCAACCCCGCCCCCTAAGATTTCCAACCGGCCCGCCCTGGCGGCAGGATCGGTCGACGGCATCAGGGCGCAGCTGAAGGACGCCGTCGACCACGTTATCCAGATCGTGAACCAACCCGTGCCGTATGTCCCGCGCACGCGGGATAATTGGAACCAATGCGCATGGTTTGGGGACGCCTGGTTTCATCCCGGTGCGGCAATGCCGGACTTCGTAAATGTGGATGTCCGGAAAACGCAAGAAACAAAGAATTATGAAGGTTTTCCGTATGCTTCCTCAAGCTTTACGCCCGACCGGGCGTTTATCTCGAGCGACATAGCATTCAACTCGATGACCAAGCTCTTCTACCAGGACCGCTCGCTTCCGAAGAAGAAACTGACGGAGGATGAAATGGTGGAGATCAACCGGCTCTACCGCATCATTGGCAGGTGCTGCGCCGAGCTTAGCGCGATGGGGGTGACCCCGGGGCTCCAATAGGGCTCATTCGGAGCGGCCATTCTCAGGGGCCCGATTGCAATTCCGATTTTCGTCCAGCGTCGGGAAATCGGCGGGTCTGAGGCCGCCCGAATAGCGGCACGATTGACGCCAACCCGCGGGCCGCATGCTCGCCGCGAGGGCCCAACCAAGCGCGAGCGGCGGCGTTATCCTACCTTGGCCAGAGCCACCCGAATGTGCCCGCCGCCAAGCCGGCATAGAGCAAACCGTCGACTGTGGACTTTATCGTCGCCAACCAGGAGCGCCGGAACCAGATCGAAAACTGACAAAGGGCGCCCGCATAACCCAGGAACGTCGTCACCCCGACGATCCGGAAGACGCTTGTGTATCGCGCGCCGACGGGAAGCGCATGCAGGGCGACGTAGCCGGCGAGGGCGTTGACCGCCATCAGGTAAAGGAACCAAAGGGCGAGGCTCTTCCCGACGCCGAACGGGCCGCTCGGCGCCACGGTGAGGAGCATGACCGGCCCCTTCCTCATCTTCTCCTTGAATTCGGGCGTCCTCATTTCCGCGGATCCGGAGCAGTTCGGAGCCATGTAGTCGCCCGGCGGCATCGCAAAGGGTCGCAGCGCATCCATTATCTTGTCCTCCTGAGGCAGCTTTCGAAAATCGCTCCTGTGCCACCACTGCAGCGCCATGTGGATGATGGAGCTAGCGACGAATATCATTGCCGAGGACAGCAGGATCGGGAGCCAGAGGGTTTGTAGCACAGTCATGGTGATTTCTCCTAGTTTTGGGGGTGGAGCGATGGACGG
>DATNLV010000125.1:0-3543 GCA_035602665.1 Bryobacteraceae bacterium
CCACCAGCGATGTGATCCTCGACAAGGGCCTGCCGGTCAACCTGGACGCCGAGCGCTTCGTGCTCGGCTCCGTGATGCTGGACTCGGCACTGTGGGTCCAGGTCTGCTCTAAGCTCCAGGCCGAGGACTTCGCGCTCGAGAAGCACCGCATCCTCTTCAATCGCATGGGGGAGCTGCACGAGCGCGGCGAACGGATCGACCGCGTCACCGTCTACAACGAGCTGCTGAAGCACAACGAGTCGGAGGCCTGCGACGGGCTGACCTACCTGATTTCGCTCGACGACGGCCTGCCGCGCATCTCGAATGTAGACGCCTACGTGCGCATCGTGCGCGAGAAGTCGGTCCTGCGCCGGATCATTTTCGCGTCGCAAAAGCTGATCGATCGCTGCCTGCTGGGGCAGGACGAGCCGGAGGACATCCTCGCGGGCGCCGAGGAATCGCTGCTCAAAATCAGCGACCTCGGCGCCAAAGCCGCGCTGGTCAGCCCGCGGCAGATCATCGATCAGTACGAGGGCGGAATCAACGCGCTGCTCGACCCCAGCACGCGGCTGAGTGGTATCACCACGGGCTTTCCGAAGCTGGACGAGATGACCGGCGGGCTGCACGGCGGCGAGCTCTTCATCCTGGCCGCCAGGCCGTCGATGGGTAAAACCGCACTGGCTTTGAATATCGCGCAGCACGTCGCCACGACCAAGGATCCGAGACCGGTGGCGATCTTCTCGCTCGAAATGACCAAGGAGTCGCTGCTCACGCGCCTGTTGTGCGCCACGGCGCGCATCGACGGCCAGAAGTTTCGCGCCGGGTTCCTGAGCCGCGAAGAGCGGGCGCGGCTTTCGGCGGCGGCCACGGCTATCTCGGCCGCTCCTCTGTTCATCGACGACACTTCCGGCGCCAACCTGATGGACATCCACGCCAAGCTGCGCCGTTTGAAAGCGGAGCAGCACGGCCTGGGCCTGGTGGTCATCGACTACCTGCAGTTGATGAGCAGCCGCGGGCGTTCCGAGAACCGCAACCAGGAGATCAGCACTCTCTCGCGCGGGCTCAAGCTGCTGTCCAAGGAACTCGACGTTCCCATGATGGTTCTGTCGCAGTTGAGCCGCGCTCCCGAGATCCGGCAGGAGGGCGACCACCGGCCGCAGCTCAGCGACCTGCGCGATTCGGGCGCGATCGAGCAGGACGCGGACCTGGTGGGGTTCATCTTCCGCCCCGAGGTCTACAAGCCCGAACGCCAGGACTTGCGTGGCGCCGCCGAGTTGATTCTGGCGAAGCAGCGCAACGGACCCACCGGTATCGTGAAGATGGTTTTCCTCAAGCACTGTACGCGGTTCGAGAACCGCACGGCGGATCTGGGCGCGGAAGCGGAAGGCGCGCCGCCTCCGGAAGACGAGTAGCGGCCGGTTTCGTAGAGCGGGCGCTCACTCGGCGGGGATCGCCAGCAGGACCTCGACCTCGATGGGCTTGCCGTTGCGGCTGGCTCCGCGGAACTCCCACTTCTCGAGTACGGCTTCGACCATCTCGGCTTCGCTCTCGCCGCTGGCGGAAAGCACTTTCATATCGCGGAGGCGGCCTTCGACCGTGATGTACCCGTGCACCATGACGTGGTGGCCGGGCCGCGGCTTCACGGGCGGCCGCATGGTTACTCGGGCATAGGGCGCGGTGAGGGGCGCGGCGACGGTCAGGCGGACCACGTAGCCGTCCACCTGCGCACCGGTTTCCTCTTCGCCCGGAATGCAGTATTGGAGCAGCCAGTCGTGTCCGCCGCCCACACGCACGTAGGCGGAATAGATCGGTTTGCCGGAAAGGACCCCGGCGCTCTCCGGGAAGCCCTCTGTGCCGTTCGACTGAACCACCACGTCAAAGACGCCTCCGGCGGGATTGACGATGCGCGTGGACTCGGCGGCGGCGAGAGCCATCGCGCGCAAGGCGGCCGTGGATGCGGCAGCGGCTTCGGCGGCTGACAATTCGGCCGACGCGGCGGCGGTTGACTCGGCCGGCTTCGCAGCTTTGCTTGAGCCTGGGCCTGACCCTGAGCCTGGGCCTGAACCTGTGTTTCCGCCACCCTGACCGGAAGCCGCCGTTAGCGCGGATGGGCCTGAAGGGCCGCCTTCCGGCAACTGGCCGAGTTGATTGCCGCCCGGTACGGCCAGAAGCTCACGCATGCGCTGCGGATCGACGGCGAGCGAGAGCAAGGTGGTAGGGTCGCCTGAGGTTCGATCGGCCGAGACTCCGGTCTGCGGGGCGCCATTCTGGGGCTGGGATGCCTGAACGGGCAAAGCCGGCGGCGTGGCGAGCCGGAACGCTTTCTCGATGTCGGGAATTCCGGGAACGGGCGCAGCGGCGGGTTCCGCGATGGGAACCAATAATTCGGGAGGCGAGTCGAGCAGGCGCGGCCTGGCCGGTTCCGCTTCATGCCCTGGCTCGACGAACGGCTTGACGAACCGCGGCAGGTCTCTGCGTGGCGCCCAGAAGAAGACTTCCGGCAGCCGTGTGGAGAGGGGCGGTGTCTTATCGCGGGCGAACTCGGGTTGAAGGATGGTCTGGGTGGTGTCGGTCCGCCGGGGCAAGCGGGGCAGCTCGAAGTGACGCCGGGAGGACCTTTTCGGTGCTTCCTTGGGAGCGAGGCGACCGGCGGCAGGCGTCGGCGGCGCCTCGGGAAGCAGGACCGAGGGCTGCCGTAGTACCTTTTGCGGGAGTAACAGGCCCGAAGAGGCTACATATAAGTGCTCGGGTACCCGAATTCGGAGAGTGTCGACAATTTTCATGTGACGCATCCATGCCTGCTGGTCGGACTCGTCAGTAAGAACAATCGTTAACGGAGGTACTAATAGTACGCCTAGTACGTGTAAAACCAGGGAAATCGCAAACCCGGGCCATCCGATCGATCGCTGTGGGGGGAGCGAGGTGAAAATGGGGTTAGTACCAGCAGCCTTGTGCGGCAAAGTCCCGGTCGCGCGAGGTTGGAGGGACAAAATCTCCATCGCCCAAGATTCCTTGTTCAGAGAATTGTAGCGGAAATCGACGTTCCGACGCAGGCCGTGCTGAAACGACGCCAGCCAGGAGAGCATGGCCAGGCGTCGGATGACCTCGGCGCCTGGCTTCGAAACAGCCCGTCAGCGGGAACTTATGGAGCTAAGAACGCGGAGTCCAGAAAGGAACCTGCTCGGTTGCCCGGTCGGCGGGCTTTTCCATGACCAGCGAGCGCAGCCACTGGGCGTGGGCGGGGTTGCGGCTTCGCCCTAACATCCTGGGCGGCGCGCCGCCGTCGTTGGGCGTATCTCCCGCCATATTCTGCAGGTTCTTGAGGCCGTAAAGCGCGAGCTCGAAGCGATCCTTGACGCCCACCTTCTGGAAGAGACGCGACAGGTAAACCTTGACGGTGCCTTCGGAGATCTGCAGGGTACTGGCGATTTCCTTATTCTTGAGGCCTTGTGACAGGAGGGCCACTAACTGGCTCTCCCGCTTGGTCAAAGCCACCATCTTGGCGGACAGGAAGCTGGCGGTGAGGCTCTTGTCGAACCAGAGCTCGCCTTCGCAGACCTTGCT
>DATNLV010000151.1:0-10630 GCA_035602665.1 Bryobacteraceae bacterium
CTCGGCAGCAGTGTGACCTCGCGCGCCACGACGCCCAACCTCGGCCGCCCGGGGCCGCGCGGCGCCGGTTCCGAGAGCCTCTTCAGAACCTCGGCGGCAGTGCCGCGAAAGTCCACTTCGATCACCTCGCCCGAGGCATCGTCGAAGATAAGAACCGCGGCCGGCCCGCCGCGGTCGACGGCCCGTTTCGCTTTCAATGCGACGTCCTTCAGGCCGCCGGAGGCGATGCGCCGGGCGCCCGCAAACGCCGTGCAGGGCCTTTGGCCGGTCTCGCCCTCGAGGGGGCCGTCCGCCGTTATGGTCTTGGATTTCATCCGGGTATAATCATTTTACCCAGGGTTAATTCCGCTGTCAAGCTCACGGCTCGGGGCGGCGGCCGTTGGGCTGTGCTAGAATCCGGTTCCATGCGTCCCGACGTGACACCTCCGGCACAGCCCGATGGGTCCGCGCAACCTGTGCCAGAGCCCCACACGCTCAGATTGATCTTGGCCGCGGCTCTTGGGTTCATCGCGCTCTACTCCATCACCGTGGTTGGAACCGCCGCGGACACTCTGGTGTACGTCTCCAATTTGCTCGCATATCGCCAGCAGGGTCCAGGCGCCTCGCCCCGGTTGCTCTGGGAGTTCGGGCATCTTGTGTGGCGCCCGATCGGCTATGTGCTGTGGCTGGCCGCTCACCCGTTCCTGTCCTCGTGGTCCGGCGACAACCCCGTCCTCGAAATGACCGCTGTCCTCATTGCCGTCAACTTCGTCGTTGGCCTGCTCTTGACCTGGGTGCTGTTTCTGGTATGCCGCCGTCTCGGCCTCACCGGTCCCGCCGCATTGATCGTGACGGCCGGTTTCCTGTTGTCCAGCACGGTTCTGAACTACGTGCATTCCGGGATGTCCTACAACCCGGGCCTTCTGGCGCAGTTGACCGCGTTGCTGCTGCTTCTGGAAGCCATGCGCAGACCGGGCCGGGCCGTTGCCCTGGGCCTGTTGGCGGGATGTGCGCTGGCGCTATCCGTCGCCCTCTGGTTCCCTTACGTACTCACCGTGCCTTCGGTCCTTCTGGCCGGATGGCTCATTCATCCCGCGGAGCCCGGCCCCGATCGTCCTTCGGGGCGCGGGAGCCTCCGCCTCGTCATTGCCGCGACCCTCGCGACGGCGGTCGTTGGCGTTGCGTTCTTCGGCGTCGGAGCCGCGCTCGGACATATATCCTCATACCCTGCATTCCGGGACTGGGTCGTGAACAGCGCGCACGGCATCAACCCGGACCGTCGTCTGATGCGCCTCCCCACTGGTGTCACACGCAGCTTTTTCTACATGGGCGACGATGGCTTCATTTTGAAGCGCTTCATCTTCGGCGACCCCTACGCGCCCGCCAGTGCATTCGACATTCTCCGCGCTGGGATTTGGAAGATGGTGGTGGTTTTCCTGGGCATCGCCGGACTCGTGGTGGCGCTGGCACGCCGCCGTGAAGGCTGGCCCGCCCTGGCCGTCCTGCTTTGCGGCGCCTTGCCGGCGCTCGGCTTCGCGGTCGTGCTGTTCGAGACCGCGGAACCGGCCCGTTACGAACCGGCGTACCCGGGCCTTCTGGTCGCAATTTGCGCGGCGCTCCTGCTCCCCAAGAACGTGCGCGCGCCCCGCTGGCTGCTGGCGGGTGTCTTCGCCGTGATGGCCCTGGTGAACCTGAAAGCGTACGCGTGGGACCTGCGGGCCGGAGCCTCGGAGGATCTCGCGCGCGCGGTCCTGGTTCAAGAGCACACAGCGCACCACGGAGTGGCCTTCATAACGGGTTTCCGCGACCATCTGTCGAGCTATGTTCAGAAGCACCCGTTCAGCCCGATGAATCGCCAAAACGCACTCCCCCTGTTTCACCTCGTCGAACCCGGCAATGTCCGGCTCCCGGTCTGGAGGCAGGATGCAGCTTGCCGCATGTTGGAGACCTGGGACGCCGGCGGCGAAGTCTGGGTTTCCGATCGTCTGGTGGCGCCGCGCCCCAAGCCCACGTGGGATTGGGCGGAACACGACGACAGCCGCATACACTGGACCGACCTCCCGGCCTTCTTCACCCCCCTCGAAACCGACAGCCACATCGGCGGCGCCGACGGTTTCTTCCGCGTGA
Organism: Bryobacteraceae bacterium; assembly: GCA_035602665.1. Lineage (GTDB taxonomy): Bacteria > Acidobacteriota > Terriglobia > Bryobacterales > Bryobacteraceae > DASWZN01. The sequence goes on from DATNLV010000151.1 coordinate 2,107, forward strand.
CCAATGCCGCCCGCAATCGGGCTGCGCTTCAGGCGGTCTGCTCGCGATAAGCTCTCTCAGTACCGCACCGCGACGACACAACCTTCGTTATTCCACCAGCGCGCGAATCAGCATCTGCTTGCCCAGGGGCTTGAACGGAAGGGCCAGGTAGAGCCGGATGAGCAGCGGCGAAACCGGAAGCGCGGATTTCACCGTGAGTGGGAGAAAACGAGGACGGCAGTCGATAACGCGGTATCCCCGCGACGCCAGAAAATCCGCCAGGCTGCGGTCCGAATACACCGCCACGTGGGTGTAGTCGTCGAAGTATTCCCGATAGGCGAAACGATAGTTCGGCTGGACAATGTTCAACGTGCCGCCGGGCTTGAGCTTGTCCCGCAACTGATCGAGGACCGTCCCGAAATCCGCTTGCGAGATGTGCTCGAACAGGTTGCTGGCGAAGACGAAGTCCACCGAGCGGGGAGCGATGGCCTGGAGGTCGGTCACGTCGCCGATGTGCCCCTCGACACCGGGCTCCAGATACTGCGGCATCCCTTCCCACCGGTCCAGCGCGATGCGGCGCGCCGACCGTATGTGGTTTATGAAATTGCCGTAGCCGGCCCCCAATTCCAGCACGCAGCCATCCGGCGGAACCAGCCGCTGGAAGAACGCGTCGCAGAGCGTCTTCCAGAGCACGTCGCGCCGCGGGTCGTGGGACAGGCGCGTCTGGTGGTAGCTATTCAGGCCCGCCACTTCGCCTCCTCCATCCCGCGACGATACCCAGCATCATTCCCATGCCAACCTTGAAGGCGCGCAGATTATTGGTGTTCCCGCCCTTGCTCACGCCCAATCGCTGGTGAAAGGTCACCGGGCATTCGAGCAACTCGAAGCCGTTTGCTAAGGCCGTATCGAGGAAGTGCGCGTTGAATTCCAGATTGACGGCGGGGTTGAGCAACGGCAAAAGGCGCTCCAGCGCGGAATTACGGCACAGCTTGTAGGTGGTTCCCACATCGGTGAAAGTGCCGCGGCCCACGTGTTTGAACTCGAGCAGTTTGCCCACGAAGAAATTGCCATAGTACATGAACGTGGTCAACTGCGTGCGTGGCGCGCGAAGCTGCTCCACGATGCGGGTGCCGTTCACGATCTCCGCGTGGGGGATGTAGGCCACGAACTTATCGATGTCGTAGGCGCGAAACGTCATGTCGCCCTCCGCGAGCAGCGTGAGTTCCGTATCGCTGCGGCGCGCGCCTTCCGCCAGCGCCCGCCAAACGCAGCGGCCATACCCCTGCCGGGATTCATGCACCACCACGGCTCCGGCCGCCGCGGCCACCTCCGCGGTGCGGTCCGTACTGTTGTTGTCGACGACGATCACCCGCCGGACCCGCGGATGGGAGCGGAAGTCCTCGACCGCCAGCGCGATGCTCGGTTCGTCGTTGTAGGCGGTGAGGACCACGGTCAGATGGGGATTCGCGGGTGGGTCCCAGACTACCTCCCGCCTCCTGCGCTTCGCCGGCAGCAGCACCGCGAACTGGAACAGCATCAGAAGCAGGCCGGCGGCGACGGGAACGCCGGTGTACCAGACTATGCGCTGCCACAGGGCCAGCAACCGGTCATGCGGATCGAAAAAGAGGGATAGGAACCGGCCCGTCACCCCCAACAAATAAACGGCCAGCCCTGCCGACATCAGCAACACGCCATAAAGAAGAGCGGGGAACCGCGCCAGAAGACGAGAGTCGGGAGCCTTCGCGGACATATTCCGGGAAAGACTCCTCAATATAGCACCGATGCCGCCGGCCGCCACGGCGGCATCGAATCGTTCCGGCGCGCCGATAAGAAGAACCGAGCGTCGCGTCAAGGCCAACTGGACCGCTCTCGAGCGCGGCGCGCGAAGCCGTAGATCTCCCAGCCGCGGCCTCTGGTAGACTGTGGGCAACCCCCCATGAACTTCATGCACCGCAGGCTGTGCCGCTCCGCGCGCTGGAAGCAGACGGTCGAGGATTACATCCTGCCCTGGACCCTGGAAGGCGTCGAGCTTGGATCGAACGTGCTCGAAGTCGGCCCCGGCCCCGGCGTCACCACGGACTTGATCGCGCCGCGCGTGGCGCGTCTCACCTGCGTGGAAATCGACCGTCGACTGGCCGACTCGCTTTCGCGCCGCACGGCCGGGCGGAACGTGACCGTTCTGTGCGAGGACGCTACGGGGATGTCGCTGCCCGAGGCGAGCTTCGACGGCGCGGTCTGCTTTACCATGCTCCACCACGTGGCCTCTCCGGCCATGCAGGATCGCCTGCTGGCGGAGGTCGCCCGCGTGCTCCGGCCCGGCGCCGTGTTCGCCGGCACCGACAGCCTCTACAGCTTCCCGTTTCGCCTGCTCCACCTGTTCGACACCATGGTTCCGGTCGATCCGGGCGGCTTCCCGAAGCGCCTGGAGGCCGCCGGCTTCACCGAGGTTCGGGTGGACACCAACCCATACGCCTTTCGCTTCCGCGCCCGCCGTCCGGGGCCCTCCTAGCGTAGTGCGTCGCGGAATTGGCCGCAAACCCGGGACTGGCTGGACTGGCTCGAATTTCGCCGCACCTGCGAAATTCGTGCCTGTCCCACTATCGGTCTCCTGTCAGTCAACCTGCTCGACATATGCGCGACGGAATCTACGACGCACTACTCTACCGGGCTTCGAGCGTGAGGCGGCGCAGCCAGAAGGAACCGGCCGTCCGTGTCGTCCCGGGCGCGCGCTCGTAAGCCAGAACCAGGGGCCCCACCGTGCCGCTGGCCGGGCTGCGGAACTCGAACGCCGCCTCGCTCCAGGCATCGCTCGCGGGCACCGTCCACTCCGCCCCGGTGGTGCGCCAGCGCAGGCCGGTGTCCGCGGGCATTCCCTGGCTGCGGTACTCGAACCGAAGGCGCCAGCGGCGGCCGGGCGCTAGCGGGACCCGCTGCAGCATGAGCATGCAGCTTTCCGGTTGATCGCCCGAGAACGAAAACCGCGCGCCGTCCGCGGCCGGCCGCCAGGCCATCCCGACTCCGGCGACAACTTGCGGCCGCCAATCGAAACCCCGGCTGAGAGGTTCCCGGGCGAAGTCGCCGTTGGTCACGTGCGGCCCGCGCTCCGGGTCAAGCGGTGGTGTCGGAAGCCACTGCGCGGCGGCCAGCCGGTTCCACAGGCGTAGCGCCGCCTCCGGCCGGCCAGCGTCCAGGAAGCGGTCGCAGTAGACCAGCGCGGCCCCGGTGGCCTCCTTCCCGGCGGTGTCCAGCAGCCTGCCGGCCGCTGCCTCGGCGGCGCTGAGGCGGTCATGATCCAGCAGCAGGGAAACGTAGCTTTCGAGAACCGGCGGGCGATCGCTCACTGCCGCCAATGCTCCCGGAGCGTCCCCTGCCACGTTCCAGGCGAGCTGCGCCAGGGGCCGCGGGTCGCCGTAGGACATCCGCGCCGCCTCGCGCAGCCAGGCGAGGCACTTCTCGTGGCGGTTGGCCCGGAAGTAGAAGTTGGCCAACGACCAGCGCGGAGCATAGGTCTTATCCACACGGGCGGCCTGGAGCAGGCAGCGTTCGGCGCGGGTTCGATCCCCCTGAAGTTCCGCGTCCAGGCCGAGCGCAATCCACGCCTGCGAGTTGTACGGGCTGGCGTTCACGGCGTTCGCGAGGGCGCGGCTCCGGTCCTCGCCTCCAAGCGAAGCGAGCGCGGTGTAGCTTCGAGCGTCTCCAGGCGCCAGGCCGATCGCCGTCTCGACGGCCTCGCGGCTCTGAGCGCGCGACAGGCGATCCTCCCAACCCAGCACCGCGGTCGCAGCCAGGCACAGGAGCAGGATGGCCAGGGCGATGGCGGCCTGGATGCGGCACTTCAATAAACGCATCAACTACCCCATCGGGAGAACCTCCGCGCCATCCGGCTCGGTGTTTTCCCTTAGGCGGGGGCCGGTCTTCGCCCTAGCACCCTCAACCTTCGAAGCCCCGCTACCGATGCTGAATACAGAGGCCGCACAAGGCCAGCCACTCCCATGGGGAGCAGGCGATGCTTTTGGAGGAGACAATGCTCGAGAAAAGAAGATCCGCAGTTCTTATCGCGCTGGCCGTAGCCGTGGTCCTGGGAGCGGCCTGGGCGGCTGCACCCGCCATCGGAGTCGCTACCACCAGCGGAGATTTCCAGATTGACCGGGCCAATGTGTCCGGCAACGCGACGATCCTCGATGGAAGCCTTGTCGAGACGGGGCGGGCCGCATCGGAATTGCGCCTGTACGAAGGGACCGGGATGCGGCTGGCAGGCGACTCGCGCGCGAAGGTGTTCCAGAACCGGCTGGTCCTCGAGCAGGGAGCGGCGCAGGTGGACTCCCGGCAAGGGTACGCAGTCGACGCCGCGGGCCTCCAGGTGCAGGCGGCGCCCCGCTCGGCGGCGCGCATCGGCCTGGCGGGCGCGGGCCGCGTCGAGGTTTCGGCGCTCTCCGGCGCCGTCCAGGTGAAGAACGAGACGGGCGTCCTGCTGGCCCGGGTTCTGCCGGGGCAGGCGCTGGCCTTCACCATACAGGCTTCAGGGGCGGCTCCGCCCGAGAAGCTCATGGGTGTCCTGAGCGAGAGCAACGGCCACTACTTTCTTACCGACCACACGGCCGGGGTCCGGGTCGAGTTGGTTGGCACCGATCTTGGCAAGATGGTCGGCAAGCTGGTTGAGGTCAGCGGCACGCTCGATACCAGCGCCACCGCCGCCCCGACGGCCGCCCACGTGGTCAACGTGATTACCATCCGGGTGGTGACTCAGGCATCCAAGGCGGCTGCTGCCGTCGGGACCGGGGCCAAGGCCGGATCGTTCTTCAGCTCGCACATCGTGATCATCGCCGGAGTCGCTGTGGCCGCCGTGGCCGCCCCAGCCGCCATCGCGCTGACCTCGTCGAATTCCACCAGCGTCAGCCGGTAGCCAGACGTACCGTGTGGCGCACGCTTTCAGCGTGCCGCGTCCCACCCTCCCGGGATGCACGTTGAGAGCGTGCGCCACATCCATTCCCTCCGCTCCGTCGGTTCCCTCCAACCCTTCCGGCTCCAAGGACTTATCCCCTCATTTGGGGATTTCCCCCAGGCCTCTCCTGTGCTATAGTATGAGAACTGCCCGTTGGTTTTCTTAACGCGACTTAATGTTCGCGCTGGTCCGATTCTCTGCGAGGTGCTATCGATTGAGACAACTGCTTATTTGCGCGGGACTTCTTGGGCTGCCGGCCATGCCGAACCTTGCCCAACAGCCCCACCAGCAGCAGTCGGTCCCGAAGAACGACCCGCGGCTCCCGCTGCTCGAAGCCTTCTTCAAGGACGCGCACAGCCCCTTACGCGCCTTGGCCCTGGATTTTCTGGAAGCGGCCGATCACAACGGCCTGGATTGGCGTCTGCTCCCCAGCATTTCGCTGGTGGAAACGGGTTGCGGCAGAACAGCGGTTGGGAAGAACATCTTCGGATGGGATTCGGGACGCAAGCAGTTTGCCTCCTTCCGTGAAGCGATCCACGTGGTCGCTTCCCGGCTAGGCAACTCTAAGCTGTACCGTGGCAAGGATTTGGTTCACATCCTCGCCACCTACAACGGAAGACCCGAGTATGCAGGCCTGGTACGCTCCGTGATGAAACAACTCGGCCCCTCTGGGCAGGCGCAGTCTCGGCTTGTCGCCGAGGCCAGCCTCAGCCAAGTGACTTCATCGCCAGATATAACCCGCCCAGAACCAATACAGTAGCCAGAATTCCGATAGCCCACGGCACCAGCCGCGACGCGGTCGAAGAAGACGCCTGGTCGTCCTGCTTCATCGTATCGTCCAGAGTGTCAAACATGGCCCATTTCCTCCCAAACCTAGTCAACCGGCTCCCCTGTGGCGCCTGACTGACTTGGTACTGCGAAATCATTCTAGACCCAATTCCGCCGGTGGGCACGCAAAAATTCTCAGTTCGGTACCGGGACCGGCGGAACTTCGGTCCTAGCCCCCTTGAGTCTGAAATGAAAGGGTTTATGCCGCGGGATCCGGATGGGTTGCCAACCGGGCCGTCTGTTCGTCCTACCGGCGCTCCATGGACCGCTCAATCTCGACCGGCTCCCGCGGCAAGGCGGCGCTCAGATTTCGGCAGCCATTTTCGGTTACCAGCAGCGTATCCTCGATCCGAATTCCTATCTTTTCTTCGGAAATGTACAAGCCCGGCTCGATGGTGATCACCATTCCGGCCTCGAGCGGTTCGGTCGAAGACGCGGGAGGGTCGTCATGCACCGCGAGTCCGACGCCGTGGGAAATCCGGTGCGTCAGATAGCGGCCCAGCGGCCCTCCTTCGAGGTCCCGTCCATGGCCGTCGAGATAGTCGCGCACGATCTGGTTGAGCTGCGGTAGCGTGACACCGGGCCTCAACGCGGCGATCGCCGCCTTCTGCGCGCCTAGAACGATTTCGTACAGTTCCCGCTGCCGGGGCGCGAACTTGCCGCTCACGGGAACGGTGCGCGTAATGTCGGTTGCGTATCCCGCGCACTCCGAGCCCACGTCCATCAGCACCAGCTCTCCAGCCTGCATCAGCCGCGTGTTTTCGGAATAGTGGAGCGCCGTGGCATTGGGTCCCGAGGCCACGATGGGAGGATACGCGTCACCCTCGCAGCCGCGCTCGAGCATCAGGGAGGTGGTTGTTGCCGCCACCTGGTATTCGAACAGGCCCGGCGCGATGCGCCGCCACGCCGCCAGATGCGCCTCGACGCCGACGTCCGTGCTTCTGCGCATCGCATCGATCTCGGCCGCCGACTTCTTCGCCCGCAGCGGCCCCAGTTTGCCATCGGCATCGGTGAGTTCGCGCAGCGGCGCGAGGCTCTTGAGGCGGGCCACGTAAGGCTCCCGCAACAGCGCGGCGATGCTCGCGCTCGACTCGAGCGCCTTGGCGAGTTGCGATTCGAACTGCTCCACCGGAAGCACATCCTCGAATCCGGTGACCGCGCGGATATCCGGGTCGCTCGCCGCGGGATGTGGCCCGGTGTACTTTTCGCGGTCCGGATTGTGCCCCGGCAGGAACAGGATCTCGCGGGCCGGCGAGAGCAGCAGAATCGCTCCCGGCCTGGTCCAGCCGGTAAGGTAGCGGAAGTTCGGCTCCTGCATCACCGCCGGAGAGTGCTCCTCCATCTCCGCCGCGGTGCGGCCGAAGAGCACCAGCACGCCGCCGTCGAGCGCTTTGCGCGCGTTCGCGCGGCGCCACTGATACTCCTGCTGCGGGATCTGGGCGGAGAGCGCGCAGGCTGCCAAAGCGACCCCGGCCACCGCGCCTCGGATATGGGTCATCACTGACAGTATAGGCAGAGCCGCGATAGCGCCAGAAGCCTCTCGATTGGAAGCGCGAATCCGTGCCGGTGCCCCCACTTCCCCAACTGAATCTCCCACCCTCTCAGGTACTTCCGAAAAGCGAGCTCCGGCCCCTCGCTCAAACCCGCGTTACCCTGGCCTCAGGCACGCCGCAAATCCCGGTGCCGAGGAGTCCCCATGGCTGCATCCACCGTCGACCATCGACCACCCCGCTGGGCCCGCCGCCAACCCAACCCTCGACCATCGTCTCCAATGCCGCCGAGCTCAAAAATCAAAAATTTCACCATGAACCCAGCCCCGCACAACCCCCGTGCTCTGATGAGGATAGGCCCGCCGCCAAACCCACCATCCACCATCGACCATCCACCATCGACCACCCCGCTGGGCCCGCCGCCAACCCCACCATCCACCATCCACCATCGACCACCTCGCATGGACCCGCCGCCAAACCCCACCATCCACCATCGACCATCGACCATCGACCACCCCGCCGGGCCCGCCGCCAACCCCACCATCCACCATCGACCATCCACCATCGACCAGTTGGGCGATATACTGGCAGACGGTTCAGCAGACCGGAGGCGTACAGCTATGAGATCGAATGCGAGATGGGTGGCCACGTGCTCGATGGCCCTCCTTTGGATGTCTTTGGCGGGCCCGGCACACGCCCAGAACTGGCAAGTGGTCTGGTCCGACGAGTTCAACGGAGTTCAAGGCACGCTGCCCGACCCGACGAAATGGGCCTATGACAGTCCCAACGCGGGAGCGAGCAACAATGAGCAGGAGACCTACTGCGGCTACGTCTTCGATAACGGCCAAAGCGGGATCTGCGCGAACTGGCAGCAGAACGCCCAGATGGACGGACAGGGCCACCTGGTCATTCAGGCCCTTAACTCCGGCCAGGGATGGACCTCGGCGCGGCTGCTGACTAAGGGCCTCTTCAGCTTCACCTACGGCCGCGTGGAGGCGAGCATCAAGCTGCCTTCGGCCGTCGGAACCTGGCCCGCCTTCTGGCTGCTGGGCAACGGCATCGACACCGTGGGCTGGCCCACCTGTGGCGAGATCGACATCATGGAGAACGTGTTGAACGCACTGGGGCCCGAAAAGACCCAGTCCACCATTCACGGGCCGGGATATAGCGGCGGAAACGGCATCGGGCACCAGTACAACTTTCCGGCCGGCCAGGAGATCGATACCGGCTACCACATCTACGGCATGATCTGGAGCCAGAACCTGATCCAGTTCTACGTGGACGA
>DATNLV010000157.1:0-5522 GCA_035602665.1 Bryobacteraceae bacterium
TCCAGCAGCCGGAAGCCGATGCCGCCCGGGCCGCCAACCTCGAAAATCGCCCCTTCCTGCCGCGCATAGTCCAGCGAAATGTATTGACGCGGTTGGAACAGCCGCAGTTTCCTGACCTTCTCGGTCGAGACCCGGCTGGCCGTCAGGTTGGCCACGCAGCCTCCCGGAAAAGCCAGGCGCACGTTGGCGATATCCACCTTCGGGGAAAGCACCGAGATCCCCGCCGCGCGAATCTCTTCCGGCGCCTCGCCCGCCAGGTCGAGCACGATGTCGAGGTCGTGAATCATCAGGTCCAGCACCACGTCCACGTCCAGGCTCCGAGGGGTGAACACGCTCATGCGATGGACTTCGAAGAACAGCGGCAGCGTGGTCGCCTTCCGGAGCGCGGCCACCGCCGGGTTGAACCGCTCCAGATGCCCCACCTGCAGGATGCGCCCATGGGCGCGCGCTGTTTCCACCAGTAGCGTCGCCGCGGCCAGATCCGGCGCAATCGGTTTTTCGACCAGCACGTCCAGGCCGGCTTCGAGCAACTGGCAGCCGACTGCGGCGTGAGCGCTAGTGGGAACCGCGACGATGGCCGCGTCCGCCCGGCCCGGAAGTTGGGCCAATTCGAGCACCGGGCAGGCGAAACGGACGGCGGCCGCCCCCGCGCGCCCCGGATTGAGATCGCATACCCCCGCGAGTTCTGCCCGTTCCGACTGGCTCACCACCCGCATGTGGTTCGACCCGAACTGCCCCGCGCCCACCACCGCCACTCGTAGCTTCGGCATGTGCTTTAGTGTACTGCAAGCGCCCTCACCTCCCTGATGCCCGGCCTTCGCGCCCCCTTCCATGAACGCCCCGTTACGGCTTCGTGAATTCCTCGCGACAAGCCGAATTCTTTAGCTTGCCTTAAGACTCGAATGCTCTAATCGTCCTCCAGCCCAGGGAATCTTGAAAGGAGTTACTCGTGAAGCACCTATTTGTATTTCTGTTTGTTCTCGGCGTCCTCGCATTGCCCACATGGGCGCAGGACCGTACTGCTATCAACGGCACCGTCACCGACCCGTCCGGCGCGGTCGTGCCAAACGTCAAGGTCGAATTGAAGTGCCCGGCAACCGGCCTTTCCCGCGAAACCGTAACCGGCGGCACCGGCATCTATGAGTTTCCGGCGCTTCCCATCGGTTCCTATAACATCGTCATGTCGAAGGCCGGCTTCAAACCTGTCGAAACCGATAGCGTCGAACTCCTTTACGGCCAGGCCCGCACCGTGGACGCCACCCTCGCAATCGGCTCCACCACCGATGCCGTACAGGTCACCGCCAGTTCCGAGCTGCTGAACCGCACTTCTCCCGAAGTCGGGCAGGTCATCGAATCCGAACAGATCAGCGAGATCCCCATCAGCGGGCGCAACTGGGCCAGCCTCATGTTACTCGCGCCCGGCGCCATCAACTACGGCGACGGTGCTCAACGCGCGGTCCAGTTCAACGGCCATTCGCTCGACGACAGTAACTTCACCTTCGACGGTGTCGATACCTCCGGCGTCCAGGAGCAAACTCAGAAGGCCGATACCCGTCTGAACATCGCGCTCGAATCCATCGCCGAGTTCCGTGTCAGCACCGCGGTCTATACGGCCGAGTCCGGCGACGCCGGTGGCGCGCAGATCAACGTGGTCTCGAAGTCCGGCTCCAACCAGTTCCACGGCACCACCTTCTATGCCCTCCGCAACGACGCGCTGGACGCCCGCTCTCCCTTCGACCAGGTGAGCCTGCCGCCCTTCACCCTCAACCAGTTCGGCGCCAGTTTCGGCGGCCCCGTCATCAAGAACAAGGCTTTCTTCTATCTCAACTACGAAGGGCTCCGCCAAAGCCTCGGTGAAACCCTCATCAGCTATGTTCCCAACGACGCATTTCGCGCCCAGGTGCTGGCGACATCGCCCGTGCTGAAGCCGATCCTCAACGCCTGGGCCACCGGTGGGACGCCCATCGACAGCATGACCAACGAGCTCATCAAGGTCGCCACCGACACCATCCGCGAGGATGCCGGCATGGCCCGCTTCGATTACCGCTTCAACGATGCGAACTCGGCCTACGTGCGCTACAACATCGACAACGCCTATATCGACACTCCAACCGACGCCATGGGGGGCCACGAGGTAATTCCCCACATACCCACTAACGTCGTCCTCGAATACCAGCACATTTTTTCGCCCACCACTTACAACGAGGTTAAGTTCGGACTGAATCGCGCCAACTACCACGACTGGGGCTATGGCACTTCGCCGGTCGCCGTCAGCGTTGGCAACGTGTCCTTCGACAGCGTCAGCGATACTTCGCTTGACACCGAGGTCGGCACCAGCTTCTCCTACATCGACAACCTCACCATGGTTCGTGGGCGCCACACGTTCAAGACGGGCGTGGACATCCGCCGCATTCGCCTGAATAACTCGGGCAACACGCTGACGACATCGTCCCTTACCTATGACACCCCCGAGGACTTCATTAATAACAACGCGGCGTCGGCTACGTATCTCCAGGGCGAGGGCGTGGTCGGCAACCGGCGGACCTTTGCCGCGGGTTACTTCCAGGACGAATTCAAAGCCACCTCGAATCTGACTCTGAACCTGGGGCTGCGCTATGAGTACTACTCGGTGGCGCACGAGATCCTGAATCGCTCCGCCGTCGTCGATATCACCGGCTGCGGTGGCTTCTGCCCCAAGGGCACGCCTTATTACAGCCCCAACACCAAGGACTTCGGCCCACGCATCGGCATGGCCTGGGCGCCCGCCATGTTCCACGGCAAGACCGTCATCCGCACCGGCTTCGGCATTTACTACGGCGGCAATCAGAACGACGACTTCAGCGATCCCGCCGAAAGCGCCGTGCCCCGCTACTCCCTGACGCAGGCCGACTTTCCCGCGCTCTCCTATCCTCTGGTTGCCTTCCTCAATCCCGCCAACCAGCTCTTCTCGCCCAAGGCGATCGCCCGTAACCGCAAGGATCTCTCTTACAACAACTGGGACTTCATGATCCAGCAGCAACTGCCGAAGGAATTCGTCGGCCAGATCGGTTATGTGGGCGGCGAGGGCCACCACTTGTTCGACAAGTACACCGTCAACCTCATCAATCCGGCCACCGGCCTGCGCCCGCTGACTAACTTCAGCTCGTTCGGTCTGAAGGCCAATGACGGAAACAACAACTTCAATGCGCTCCAGGCGACTCTACAACGGCGTTTCGTTCACGGCCTCTTGTTCCAGGCCAATTACATGTGGTCGCACGGGATTACCGACTCCTCCGACGGATCGGGGACCAGCGTAGGCTTCGAGAACATGGCCTGCCGCGCTTGCGACCGCAGCGACAGCGACATCGACGTCCGCCACACCATCACCATCAACGGCATCTATCTGTTGCCCATAGGCCACGGCCAGCGCTTCGTGAACACCGGGCTCGCTTCGCGCTTGATCGGTGGATGGGAGCTCTCCGGCCTGGCCGCGGCGCGCACCGGTCTCCCGGTGAACATCAGCGTGACCCGCAAGGCCTCCGCCATGCTGGACGGCAACACATCCAACCAGCGCCCCAACCTGGTTGCCGGCGAGTCCATCTACCCGGCCGATCAGACCATCAACGACTGGCTGAACATCGCCGCGTTTTCCGTTCCGAAGAACGGCACCTGGGGCAACCTCGGCCGCTACATCGCCGATGGACCGGGCACCTACGAGATCGACACTTCTCTCGAGAAGAAGTTCCACCTCACCGAGCACAGCACCTTCGACCTGCGGGCCACCGCGTTTAACCTGCTCAACCATCCGCAGTACGGCAAGCCAGCCAGCAACATTTCGAAGGCCGCGACTTTCGGGACGATCACCAGCATCATCAACGACGGAGCGACTGGGTCCGGCGCACCGCGCCGCGTCGAATTCATGCTCCGCCTGGAGTTCTAGTTCTCCTGCGAGCGCTTGGGTGGGGCGGCGAACTCCCGCGGGTTCGCCGTCTCACTGAAGCGTGCAGCTACCGGGCCGCATCCAACAACAATGCGCAACACACTTCTTCCGCTAGTCGCTCTGGGCGCGGCCTGCTGCCTGAACGCCCAGACAAAACTCGCCGGCGGCCCCTTCGTGGTCAACACCGGCCAGCACTCCGCCACCGTCGTCTGGATCGTCGAGACCGGGCGCGCCTCGCTCGGCACCGCACCCGACAAGCTGGAAACCGCTGGAGTAGCTTTGCGCGCGGTGAGAGTTCCTTTCACCGGGCTCACTCCCGGCACCACTTACTACTACAACGTTACCGGCGGCGACGAAGGGAAGGGCTCCTTCAAGACCGCGCCCCATGAAGACGCGCCGTTTCAGTTTGTCGTCTACGGCGATACGCGTACCCGGCACGATGTCCACCGCCAGGTCATCGCCGCCATTTTGAAGCAGTCCGCGCCCGATTTCCTGGTGCAGACGGGAGACCTGGTCGCCAACGGAACCGACAATTCTCTCTGGCCCATCTTCTTCGACATCGAGCGCGAGTTGCTTCGCAAGGCGGCCTACTTCCCGGTGCTGGGCAACCACGAGCGCAACGACCGGAATTTCTACGACTTCTTCGATCTCCCCGACCGGACGCCCTATTACTCCTTCAACTGGGGGAATTGTCACTTCGCGATGCTCGATAGCGACCTTGGCAACGTCGGAAAGACAGAGTCCGAGCGCCAGGCTTTCTGGAACGAGCAGGTGCGCTGGCTGGAGGAAGACCTCCAGAAGAGTCAGTCAGCCGCCTTCCGCTTTGTCGTCGCCCATCATCCGCCCATGACCGCGGTCGCTCACCGCCAGGGCGACAATCCGCACATGATCGCACTCATGCCCCTGCTCGAGAAATACAAGGTCACGGCCGGCCTGTTCGGACACGACCACAACTATCAGCACTACCTCCGCAACGGCGTTCATTACTTCATCACGGGCGGTGGCGGAGCGCCGCTGTACGACGTGGACAAGCCCCCGGAAGGGATTACCGTGAAGGTGGCCCGCACCGAGAACTTCCTGGTGGTGGACGTCAATGGAAAGAGCGTTCGCGTCCGCGCCCTGACCCCTTCTGGCGAAACGCTCGACACCACGGAACTCGGAACGCCAGGCACCCCTTAGGGCTCTTCCGTCCGCAGCGTGTACCCGATTCCGCGAACGGTATGCAGATACTGCCGTTCTCCCTCCACCGCGATTCGCACCCGCAGCGCGCGAATGAAGACGTACAGCGTGGCGTCGTTGACGTCGGCGTCGCCGCCCCAACCCGCTTCCGCCAGAACGTTCTTGGGCACGATCGAGCCCGCTCGCCGCATCAGTGTCTCCAGCAGCGCGTACTCGGTTCGGGTCAGGGCCACACTCCGCGAGCCGCGTTGTAGTTCGTGCGTCCGAGCCTTGAGCCGCAGGTCCTCGAACTCCAGGTCGGGCGGATAGGCGACCGGATTCCTCCGGTGGAGCGCCCGGATGCGCGCCAGCAGGACCTCAACCGCGAACGGCTCGGGCAGGCAATCGTCCGCGCCCAGGTCCAGGCCGCGCACCACGTCCGCCG
>DATNLV010000181.1:0-2683 GCA_035602665.1 Bryobacteraceae bacterium
GCCCTTGCTCGTGATATTCTTTTTCATACCGGTTCCTTCCTTTGCACCTCATCGAGTGCGTCTAACGGGAGCTTAACGCATCCCGCCGGGAGGAACCGGCCTTCTCATACCATCTCGGTGCTAGCGCATCAGCAGCGCCGCCACCAGCAGGATGCGCTTTAGGCCCAAGTCGGCGGGTGTGGGCGCGCCGGAGGGGCCGGCGTAGTCGGATCACTTCTCGGTTGTGGGGCGAAAGGGGTAATCAGCTGGCCTTGCGTGCCTTGTGTGCCAGGTAGTGCTGATCGAGCGCTTGGCGAACGAACGCCTTGATCACCGCCTGGCGGCTCACGTTCAGCTCCGTCGCCGCTTGATCCAGTTCCTGCAACATCGAGGCCGTGAAATCCACGTTCACGCGCTGAATTGGCTGGATCATCTTGCCGCGATTGGTGAAGAACCGCGACACGCTTTCGCCCCGGTCGGCCATCCGGGCGAGGGACTCGGCCGAAGGCGCCTTCACGTCTTTACGAGTTCGCTTCATATAGGTCTTGCTCCTCACGCGTCGAGCGCCACAGCGTCACCAGGTGGTAATACTCGCCGACTTGATCCTCTCTGATCTCAAAGATCAGCGTAAACAGCCGATTCTGGACCCAGCCAATTGCCCTGTGCTGTTCGGGGTCGTCGGAGCGCTGGTCTTCGTAGTAAGGTTGCGCGAAGACCCCCTGCGCCTCCTCGAACCCGATGCCTCGTTTCGGGTTGCGCCTCAGCGCCTCGCTCTTGGCCTTGCTGAACCGAAATCGCATGGCAAAGTGGTATGACAGTTATACCACATCTTCCATGTTCTGCGTCAGTCTGCCGTGTAGAAGCCCCACATGCAATTGGAGAACTCTCCGGCGGCAAATCGCAAGACCTTGGCGTCGACGCGTATCTCGTAAACTTCGAATGTGAACTCCCGGTGATAAAGCGGATCCTCTACATGGGCCCGCTCCTTTGTATCAATCCATTTGTGCTGCCACACATCAATGCCGTCGAGCTTGAAACACTGCCCGTCCGGCACCACACGAACAAAAGACCACCGCGGGTCGACGCTCATGACCAGACAACATATCACGACGGCAAAGATGTTTCAGGTAGCCGCAAGCCATGGCATTGGAAGCTGCCGTTGCGCGCTCCACTCGCCAGCACCCCAAGCAAGGCCGCTCCTACCCCAGTCGCATGAGCAGCGCCGCCAGCAGGAGGATACGCTTCAGGCCGAGGTCGCGGCCTTCGGGGTTATACCATTCCGCGGGGGTGTGGGCGCCGCCACCCTGGCCGCCGGCTCCTAGCGACAGGGCCGGGAGGCCGAGCGAAAGAGGAATGTTGGCGTCGGTCGAGGCGCAGTCGAGGCGGCCGCGGATGCCGAGGTGCGCGTCCACGGCGCGGAGGAATTCCAGGATCGGCGCGTCTTCGGGCAGGCCGCCGGCGGGGCGCGATCCGATCTCCTTCACACGCGCGGTGAGTTTCGCTCCGGCGGCGCGCTGGTTCTCGATCTGCAGGGCGCGATCCACGGCGGCGGCGAGGGAGGCGCCGAGGTCGTCGATCCTGGCCGCGTCCTCGGAACGCAGGTCCACCTTCGCGCGGGCCAGGGCGGGGATGGAGTTGACGCTCGATCCGCCCTCGATGGTTCCGAAATTGAAAGCGGAGCGCGGGCCGTTGCCGTTCGCCGGCGGCGGGAACTGATCGGTGAACCAGGAGATGGCGTGGCTGAGCGCGTGGACCGGGTTGGCGTTGCCGGCGTCGCTCCAACTGTGGCCGCCGGCGCCGGTGAACAGCACCTCGAAGCGGCGGCTGGCGAGGGCCCGATTGGTGATGCGTTCGAGCGAAGGGCCGTCGAGCACCAGCCAGGCGCGGATGCGCGGAGCGAGCGGCGATTGGCCCGCCAGGTGCCGCATGCCGCTGAGATTGCCTTCGCCCTCCTCGCCCACATTGGCGATCAGCACCAGGCGCGCCGCGGTGTCCTGGATGGGCGGGGCGGTGCGGATCGCGCGGGCGATGGCGACGAGAGCGGCCAGGCCGGCGCCGTTATCCGAGACGCCGGGGCCGCGCAGAGTGCCCTCGCCATCGACGGCGATCTCGTCTTTGTTGCGCGGCGCGAGCACGGTGTCGAGGTGGGCGGTGACGGCGACCAGCGGTTCGCCCGCATCGGGCTGGGGCCACGCGACCACGTTGCCGGCGCGGTCGATCTCGCTCGCGCAGCCCAGCGCGCGGAACTGCTCGGCCATCCACTCGGCGCGCTTCTGTTCGAGGAAGGTGGGGGCGGGAATGCGGCACAGCGCGACGTGCTGCTCGTGAATCCAGAGTTTCTCGCGGGTGAAGAAGGCGAGGCATTCCCGGATGCCGCGCGATTCGGCCAGCGCGCCGATGCCGTTCGGTTTGATCCCAGCGCTCATCTGTTCTGAGTGTAGCGGAGGCGGTCAACGGGCGGCGGGTTTGCGGGGTTTGCGGGGCTGAAGCGCCGCGCGGGCTGAAGCCCGCCCCCCGGCGGGGTATACTCGTCGGCAGAGGGAGCGGATGCGACTACTCGCCAAGTTCAACCTGATATTCACCCTGGTTTTCGGTGCGGGGCTGGCCGGCGCCGGCTATGTCTCCTACTGGTTTCTGCAACGGAATGCGCGCGAGGAAGTGGAGCAGCAGGCGCGGATGATGATGGAGGCGATGCATTCCGCCC
>DATNLV010000183.1:0-3474 GCA_035602665.1 Bryobacteraceae bacterium
CCGCCGCCAGCACCGCCGCCACCGCCTCGGCCTGCTTGCGCGTCGGCGTGTACACGATGGCCGGCCGACGCCCCTCGCCCGCGAGCACTTCTCTCGCCAGCGTGGTCCTCTGGAACGGCGCCGCCTCCACCACCTCGATCGCGATATTCGCACGGCGGAAGCCGCGAATGAACCGCGCCGGCCCATCCAGGCCCAACTGCCGCGCGATATCGTCCTGCACCAGCGGCGTCGCCGTGGCGGTCAGCCCGATCACGGGCGCGGGCCGGAACGTGGGCAGATACTGGCCGATCATCCGGTAGTCGGGACGGAAATCGTGCCCCCATTGCGAAATGCAGTGCGCTTCGTCGATCGCCACCAGCGCGAGCTTCCGCTTGGCCAGCATCTCCGGGAAACCCGCCACCCTCAGCCGCTCCGGCGCGATGAAAAGGAATTGCAGCTTGCCGGCCAGGTAGTCGAGGCACACCTGCCGCGACACCGCCCGGTCGCGCCCCGAGTGTATGCGCTCGGCGGCGAATCCCCGCGCCTGAAGCGCCGCCACCTGGTCCTCCATCAAAGCGATCAGCGGGCTGATGACCAGCGTCGTCCCGCCCCGCGCGATCCCCGGCAACTGGTAGCAGAGTGATTTCCCCGATCCCGTCGGCATCACCAAAAGAACGTCTTTCCCCTCGATCGCCGCCCGGCAAACCTCTTCCTGGTTTGCCCGAAACTGAGCGAATCCAAACCGCTCGTGCAGAATCTCCGAAAGCGAAGCTGTGGGGCGGACCCCCTGGTCCGCGCGGGTCCCCCCGGACCCGCCCTCTTGTTGTTCGGCGCCCAGGCCGACGGGGGCGTCGGCCGCGGACCGGGGGGTCCGCCCCACACGCGGCGTCTTCCCCACCTTCCCCACCACCTCCCGCACATACTCCTCGATCCCCTGAAGGAACGGCCCCAGCTCCGCCCGCCCGCGCTCGATGCGCTTCAAATACGCTTCCCACTGCCCCGTCATCGCCGGGCTTTTCACTTCCGGATGCACCACCGCAATCAGATTGATCCCCTTCTCAGTGGCCTCGAGCGCCTTCCCCGCCCGCACAATGTACCCGCGCTTGAGCAGCACCTCGATGATCCCCGCGCGCGTAGCCGGCGTGCCCAGGCCCGTCTCCTTCATCGCCTCCGACAGCTCTTTCTCATCGAGCGTCTTGCCCGCCGTCTCCATCGCCGTAAGCAGCGTGGCGTCGTTAAACCGCTTCGGAGGCCGCGTCTTCTTCCGCAGCGCCTCCACATCGACCACCTCCTGCGCCTGTCCCGCGGCCAGATTCGAAGGCAGGCTCTGCTCCTCCGCCCCCCCCTTGGCCTTCCGCTCGACTTGCAGATCGAGAGCCTTCCACCCCACCTGCTCGACCGCGGTCCCCGAAGTGCGATACCGGTCCGTGGCCTCCGCGCTCGCAATCGCCGTGATCACCGTGGTGACCATCCACACATGGTCGTCGTGCCACGCGCTCAGCAGACGGCGGCAGATCAGATCGTAGACCCGCCGCTCATCCGCCGGCAGCTTGCCCAGATCGACGGAGGTCACCGTAGGGATGATGGCGTGGTGATCGGTCACCTTCGAGTCATCCACGAAGCGCCGCCCCAGGGGCCGCTCTCCGGTCCCCGGCGCCAGCAGTTCGCGATACGGCCCCTCGATCGCCGCCACCACCCGCGGCAGAGTGTGCGCCACCTCCGTCGAGAGGTGCCTGCTGTCCGTGCGTGGATAGCTGATGAGCTTGTGGCGTTCGTAGAGAGCCTGCGCCACGTCCAGCGTCTTCTGCGCGCTGAATCCGAACAGCCGGTTCGCGTGGCGCTGCAGCTCGGTGAGGTCGTAGAGCGGTGGCGGCGCCGCGCGCTGCCTCTCGCCCTTGATGGATTCGATGGCCGCGCGCCCGCTGCGCGCCCGTGCGACGATAAGGTCCGCCTCGGCCCCGTCCGGCGCCAGCCGCGTGGCGTTGTCCCCTTCCCCGCGAAACCAAGTGCCCTTGTAACTCGCCTCAGCGGCTGGGCTGAACGTCGCCACCACCTCGATGTAGTCCTCGGGCACAAAGCTGCGTATCGACAGTTCGCGCTCCACCAGCATGGCCAGCGTCGGCGTCTGCACGCGGCCCACCGACAGCTCCTCGTGGTACTCAATCGAGTAGGCGCGCGATAGGTTCATGCCCACCAGCCAGTCGGCGCGGCTGCGCCCGCGAGCCGCCTCGCCCAGCGCATCGTAGTCGCGGCCCGGCCGCAGCTCCGCGAAGCCCTTGCGGATCGCATCCGGCGTCAGCGACGAAATCCAGAGCCGCCGGAACGGCTTGTCGCACGCGGCGGCTTCATAGATGTAGCGGAAAATCAGCTCGCCCTCGCGGCCGGCGTCGGTGGCGCACACCACGCTCGCGATCTTCGGCGAGGTGAGCAGCTTTCGCACCACCTCGAACTGGTCTTTGGTCTGCTCGTAGACCACCAGCGGCCACCGGTCCGGCAGAATCGGCAGCAGGTCCCGCCGCCACTGCCGCCATTGCGGGTTGATCTCGTGTGGCTGCGCCAGCGCCACCAGGTGGCCGATCGCCCACGTGACAACGTATCCGTTGCCATGCAGGTAGCCTTGCCCTTGCTTGCTCGCTCCCAGCACGCGCGCGATATCCCGCGCGACCGAAGGTTTTTCGGCCACCACAGCCACGGCGCCTGTCTCCGGAGTGGAAGGCACAGATTCCCAGTGTAGCCGCAGCGCGTCCCGGACCCTACTCCATCTTCTTCCCCGTGAACGCCTGCCCGTTCTGCGAGCCCTTAAGGGAGACCGTCTTGCCCGCCGCGTCCTTCACGAAGGCGACCTGCACCCCGCCTTCCACGATGAAAAACTCGCTGTCCGATATCGGCAGCATCTCGGCCCCTGGACCATCGGAGCCCGGACCGTGGGCCATCAACCGGTTCTCCTTCCGCTCGACTCCCACGACCACATTCGGTGCGATCTGGTATTTTCCCGCGTAAGACTCCAGCAACTTGGGATCGATAGCAGGGCCGTGCCCAGGCGCGTGCACGAGAGCGCCGCCCGCCCGCAGCTTCGCATCGCCCTCGTGACAGAACGCGTCCTCGAACTCCCAACGGCCGTTGAACCACCCGCCCGCCACCGCGAGATCCGCCGCCGAGCCGCCCGCGGCGCCCGGCACGCGTCCGTCCTGAATGACGAAATCGAACTCCGCTTTCATCACCTCGTTGGGATTCACGAAGTACATCCCCGCGGCGGACGTCGCCGCGACCACCACGACGTACCTCTGCTTGTTCAGCGGGTTCGGATAGATCAGCTCCGCCCGCGCGTCAGCCGCCGCAAAGGAGCGCGGCCCCACCTTCACGTGGTCCGCGGAAATCTCCAGCGGAATCCCACCCGCCAGCTTCCGCGTCACCACGTTGGCGTCCGCGCCTCCGATCAGCACCAGCGAGTACCGCGCCGCGTCCGCGTCCGTGAGCTCGGTGTCCTTGAAGACC
>DATNLV010000201.1:0-9881 GCA_035602665.1 Bryobacteraceae bacterium
TCGCCAGCCTGGGCCATCCCGTAGCCGGCGACCGGCTTTACGGAGCCCCAGCCCAGCCCTCCCTAGATCGCACCTTCCTCCACGCCCACCGCGTGAAGTTCGCCCATCCCATCACCGGCGAGTCCGTCACCGTGGAAGCCCCCCTCCCGCCCGATCTCGCGGCTTGGCTGAAGCGTCTGTAAGTGGGGCAGGCGTCCACGCCTGCAGCGGGTCTCCAGACCCGCCCAAACTTGCCGCAACGAGAACCGCCACCCCGGCGTCGAACCTTACGTTCCCTTATAATTGATCGGAGACGAGATACGTTATGAGGCTCTTGGCTTTGGTATTGGCCGGCACGTTCGGCCTGTCAGCGCTGGCGCAGGAGCCTCCCGATTCATCCAAGCCCGCCCCGGACGGCGCCAACACCCGCATCCAGGTCGAGGTCAACCGCGTCAACATCCTCTTCACCGTGACCGACAAGAAGGGCCGCTTCATCACCGACCTGACCAAGGGCGACTTCCAGGTTCTCGAAAACAAGCTGCCCCAGTCCATCATGGAGTTCGCCGCCGAGAGCGATCTGCCCTTGCGCCTCGCTGTCCTCATCGATACCAGCAACAGCATCCGCGACCGCTTCCGCTTCATCCAGGAAGCCGCCATCGAGTTCATCACCAGCGTGATGCGCCCGAACGTGGACAAAGCCCTGGTGGTCAGCTTCGACAGCTCGGCCGAGCTGGTGTCCGATCTCGACGGCGACCCCGAGAAGCTGGCCGGCCTGGTGCGCGAACTGCGGCCCGGAGGTGGCACCGCGCTGTTCGACGCCATCTATTTCGCCTGCCGCAACAAGCTTTCCTGGGAGCAGCCCCGCCACAAATTCCGCCGCGCCATGATCATCCTCAGCGACGGCGACGACAACCAGAGCCAGAAGAGCCGCGAACAGGCGCTCGAGATGGCGCAGAAGGCCGACGTCGTGATCTACACGATTTCCACCAACATCACGCGCGTCGAAACCGACGGCGACAAAATCCTGAGGTACCTCGCCGGCGAGACCGGCGGCCAGGCGTTCTTCCCCTTCAAGGTCGAAGACCTGTCACAGTCTTTCGAGAACATCGCTAACGAGCTGCGGCACCAGTACAACATCTATTACCGCCCCGAGCAAATGAAAACCGACGGCAGCTACCAGACCATCGCGGTCCGCGTCAAGGACCGCAAGGACCTGGTGGTCCGCGCCCGCAAGGGCTATTACGCGCCCAGGGCCCAATAGGGGCCGCCGCCCGCCGCCACCGCTACCGGCTGCTATAATCACGTTTTCACCAGGAGAGACCAATGGACGAGAAGGAACGTGCGCGCGCGCTCAGCCTGACGCTGGGCCAGATCGAAAAGCAATTCGGCAAGGGCTCCATTCTGCGCCTCGGCACCAAGGAAGCCATCGTGCCGGTGTCGGCGATTCCGAGCGGCTCCATCTCGCTCGATGCCGCCCTCGGCGTGGGCGGATTCCCCCGCGGCCGCATCATCGAGATCTTTGGCCCGGAGTCCTCGGGCAAGACCACGGTGGCCCTGCACGTCGTCGCCAGCGCGCAGAAGATGGGCGGCATGGCCGCGTTCATCGACGTAGAGCACGCGCTCGACCCGCTCTATTCCAAGAACCTCGGCGTTGACGTCGACAACCTGCTGGTCTCGCAGCCCGATTACGCCGAACAGGCGCTCGAGATCGCCAGCGCACTCATCAGCTCCGGCTCCGTGGACGTGCTGGTGATCGATTCGGTGGCCGCCCTGGTTCCCAAGGCCGAGCTCGATGGCGAGATGGGCGAGGCATCCGTCGGCCTGCAGGCGCGGCTGATGTCCCAGGCCCTGCGAAAGCTCACCGGCATCGTCTCGAAATCCAACACCTGCCTGATCTTCATCAACCAGATCCGCGAGAAGATCGGCGTCATGTTCGGCAATCCCGAAACCACTTCGGGAGGCCGCGCGCTGAAGTTCTACGCCAGCATCCGCGCGGACATCCGGCGCATCGCGGCCATCAAGGAAGGCGATGTCGCCACCGGCAACCGCACCCGTGTGAAGATCGTCAAGAACAAGGTGGCGGCGCCCTTCCGCGAGGCCGAATTCGACATCATGTACGGCCAGGGCATCTCGCGCGAGGGCGACCTGATCGACCTCGGCGCCGCCCAGAACGTGGTCGAAAAGAGCGGCTCCTGGTACAGCTATAAAGGCGAGCGGATCGGCCAGGGCCGCGAGAACGCGAAGCAGTTCCTGAAGGACAACCCGGACATCGCGGAGCGGCTCGAAGCCGAGCTGCGCGTGGCCCTGGGCCTGGTCAAGCAACTCGCGCCGGGAGCCAACGGAGGACCCGCCGCGGAGGCGCCACCGCCCAAGCCCGCCCCCGCCGCCACCCGCAAGTAACCAGCACCGAACCGCGAGCGTAAGCGAGCGGACCGGCCGGCGCGAAGGAGTCAGCCAATGCCGCGAGCGCTGTTGGCGCTTCTCCTGTCCCTCCTGGCTCCCCTGAGCGGCCAGGGGCAGGGCAGCATCAAGCGCCTCTGGGAAACCGCGATCGAGGAAGAAGCCTCCAGCATCGAGTGCAAAGCCGCCGCGGTCTCCCCTCGAGACGACTCCGTCTGGCTCGTGATCGGACGACGCGCAGCGGGCGAAATGGGAGGCCCACAGAAGCTCGCCCTGCGCGGCCTGGATAGCACCGGCAAACTTCTGCCCGAGACCCCGCTCGACTTCCTCACCAAGGAGGCTACCTTCCAGAGGCCCACGAACGACATTGCCGGCCTCGCCGCGACAGGCGATGGGAATCTCCTCATGGCGTGGAGCCTGGGTGAAGTCGTGGTGCTGAACGCGAACAGCCGCGGCCTGGTTCGCCGCAAGGATCTGGGCCCGGGACGAGCCGATCTCAGGCTGACTCGGGCCCTGGCGCTTGCCGACAGTGGTTACCTGCTCATCGGCCGTCTGGGAACTGGCGCCACCGCAATCCGGTTGAATCGGCAGTTGGAAGTGGTCTGGGAGAAAGTGCCCGATCCCGCTGAGGTCGGCATGTTTGTAGATGGCGCCGTTCTGGAGAATGACTCTTTCTGCCTTGCCGGTGAAGTGGGCCATGGTCGCGCCGCGTCTATTTCACTGAAGCTTGGCCGCTTCGGCGCCAACGGAGAACTCGTCAAGTCCGTTTCATTGCCCGGGCAATTGCTGAGTGTGGCCGCGGCGCCCGGCGGGGGTTGCACCATTGTCCAGGGCATACGGGGCGCGTTGGGAGTCGACTTCTGGTTCCGGACTTACGACCGGGAGATGAAGGAGCTGTCGAACGTGCGGTTGGGTTCAGACGTTCGTGCAATTTGGCCGTTTCCTCTGGCGCCCGTTCCCCGCGCCGCCGGCGACTATTTCATAGCCGGCACGGAAAGGTTCCATTTCCTGCTATCCAGGGTCAAGGCAGGCGCCTCAATCGTCTGGACGCGCACCTTTCAAGAGCAATCCGGCTCGAACGAGGAGCTGATCTGGAATCACTTTCTCCTGTCTACCAGGCATTCGGTCATCATCTCGTTCACCGCCATGGCGGTAAGGTCCAACATGCAGAACCAGATCGTGAAAGTGATGAGCGTGGATCCCGGCGACTAGCGACCCGGGGGCGCGGGCTTCAGCCCGCGCGGGGCTTCAGCCCCGCTCCGCCTGCTGAGCGGCCAGCCGCCCGGCCTGTGGTATAACCAACGGATGCTCAAGGTTCGCTTCGCTGCCGCGTTCGTTCTCGCGCTCGGCGTTGTCCATGCGCAGGACACCCAGGTCGTCACGCTCCCCGCGCCGCCGGGGGGAATGGCCCCCAAGCCCACGGTCCACGCCGTCACCGAGGACGCCCCGGCGTCCCCCACCCCCACGGCGTCCACCGGCGCCTCGCGAACCAGGGGCCTGCTCTGGAAAGCCACCTCGGGCACCACGACGGTCTACCTGGCCGGCTCGCTGCATTTCGGCTCCCCCGACATGTACCCCTTGCCCCCGGAGATGGAGAGCGCCTTCCGCGCGTCCTCGGTCCTGGTGGTCGAAGTCGATGTCAGCGCGATGAGCCCGACCAGGGCGATGAGCCTGATGGCGACCTCCGGCACCTATCCCCCCGGCGACTCGCTCTGGAATCACGTCAGCGAGCGAACCCGCTCCGCGCTCCCGGCATTCGCGGCGCAATACGGCCTGAGCGCCGACATGCTCGCCCGGCTGCGTCCCTGGGCGGTGGACTTCATGCTCTCGTCGCAAATGATGCAGCAGGCCGGGATGCGGCCCGACCTCGGCATCGACATGCATTTCCTCGGCCTGGCCAAGGGCTCCAAGCGGACCGAGGCCCTCGAAACCGTCGACGAGCAGATAAGCGCTCTGGCCAACATCCCGGACCGCGAGAACGCGCACGCTCTCGAAGAGGCGGTGACCAAACCCGAGCGCGCCGCCCAGGTCCTCAGAAACCTCAGGGCGGCCTGGATCTCCGGAGACACCGCCGCCCTCGATGCCCTGATGGCCGAAGAGTTCAAGGACGCGCCCGAGAGCCGCAGGCGCCTGCTCGACGACCGCAACGTGCGCATGACCGCCGGCGTAGAGGGCTACCTCAAAGGTGGCGAGACCGTTTTCGTGGTGGTCGGCGGAGCGCACCTGATCGGCAAAGGGGGCGTCGTGAGCCGCCTCGCCGCCAAGGGCTATACCGTCAAACGCGTCGCCTCCGCGAACTGACTTTCCCTGAGAAACCGCCCGCGCCGCAGCCACGACTCTCCCGAAGGGAGTTTCTGTGGAAGAACGTGAACGCCAGCGTGCCATCGACAATTGTCTGAGCCAGATTGAAAAGCAGTTCGGGCGGGGCTCCGTCCTTCGCTTGGGATCGCAGAACGTGGTCCCGGTGAGCGTCATCTCCAGCGGTTCCATCTCGCTCGACGCGGCGCTGGGCGTCGGCGGCTTTCCGCGCGGACGCGTGGTGGAGGTCTTCGGTCCGGAATCCTCCGGCAAGACCACTCTAACCCTGCACGTGATCGCGGAGGCGCAGAAAGCGGGCGGCACGGCGGCCTTCATCGATGCCGAGCACGCCTTCGACCCCGTCTATGGGCACGAACTGGGCGTGGATACCGAGAACCTGTTGATCTCCCAGCCCGACTACGGCGAGCAGGCCCTCGAGATCGCGAGCGCGCTGGTCTCGTCGGCGGCCGTCGACGTCATCGTCATCGATTCCGTGGCCGCGCTGGTGCCCAAGGCCGAGCTCGAAGGCGAGATGGGCGACAGCCACGTCGGCCTGCACGCGCGGCTGATGTCCCAGGCGTTGCGCAAGCTGGCCGGCTCGGTGTCCCGCACCAATACCTGCCTGATCTTCATCAACCAGATCCGCGAGAAGATCGGGGTCATGTTCGGCAGCCCGGAAACCACCACGGGCGGGCGGGCCCTGAAATTCTACGCCTCCGTGCGCGCCGACGTGCGCCGCATCGCCACCATCAAGGACGGCGACACCGTGACCGGCAGCCGCACCCGGGTCAAGGTGGTCAAGAACAAGGTGGCCGCGCCGTTCCGCGAGGCCGAGTTCGACCTGATCCACGGCCACGGGATTTCGCGCGAGGGCGACCTGATCGACTTCGGAGTAGCCCGCGCGGTCCTCGAGAAGAGCGGCAGTTGGCTGAGCTACCGCGGCGAGCGGATCGGCCAGGGCCGCGACAACGCCAGGCAGTTCCTGAAGGACCACCCCGACGTATTGGCGCGGCTCGAAACGGAGTTGAGAGCCCAGCTCTCCGCGCCGGCAAAGCTGCCCCAGGCCTCTTCCCCCACCGACCAGAGGAAAGCTGCCGCCGTAGCCTAGGCGCGGCTAAGCCACTGATTTCACTGCCAAGTGGGGCAGGACTCCAGTCCTGCAGCGGGTCTCCAGACCCGCCCGGTCCGGACTCACCATGCTCCGCCCGAGCAAAACATAATCTATCCCCTCTGTTTTATTGGGTTTGAAGCCTCTCGCCGCCCGTTTCGGGGACCTCGGTGCAACCCCAAGAGCCCGTCCTACGGGCTCGCGAATGCCACGCGTGCCTCGAAAGGCCCGAAAAATGGGCCTCCCGAGCACATTTACTCTTTACATCGCCCCCGCGAGGCCGTATTATCAATTGAACTTGATCGTGTCCGGGCGTCGCCGCGAAGGCTGGCATCCGGGCGCGGGATGGCCGTGTTCAATGGGTGTAAGTTCAATTCGGGAGGATCGGAATAGAAGTCTATGGCAGAAGTCAAACGCTTGACGCAAACGCAACTCATCAAGGAACTGGCTGGTGCGCTCGAAGTTCCCAACAAGACCGCGAAGCAGTTCTTGACCAGTTTCGCCGACATCGCCGTCCATGAAACCAAGAAGAACGGCGTCTTCGTGATTCCCGGCCTCGGCCGCCTCGTTCGCGTGGAACGCAAGGCCCGCATGGGTCGGAACCCCGCCACCGGGGAAGCGATCAAGATCCCGGCCAAGAAGGTCGTGAAGTTCCGCGTCGCCAAGGCCGTTCGGGACTCTATCGTCCCGCCCAAGAAGAAATAGCGACCTCAGCCGTATTGTGGTTCGCACACCGAGCGCTCGTCGCACCGCGGCGGGCGCTTTCTTTTTGTGGCGCCACCCCGTCAGGCGAAGGCTAGCCTCAGGGAGTAGGGCGCGGGCGCGGATGCGCCAATGCCTGCGCGACCCCGAGCAGGGCGCTCGCCCGCTCGCTGCCCGTGGGTCTCGATCGTGCCCAGCGGAGCGCCGATCGGGGGCCCTCCTTGATGGTCCAGGCCCAGGCCACATCGCGCACCACCTCGGTCTGGGGCCAGTCGTTCGCGCCCGCCACCTGCGCCGCCAGCAGGAACTTGAGGGCGCCGGCGAGATCGTCTTTCCTGGCGGCCGCCCTGGCGAAGCCACCCATCCCCCGGGCCAGGTCGTCGCGATTGGAACTCCCCTGTAGCGCCTTCTCCGCCCCCGCCGGATCGCTCGGATACTGCTTGATGGCCACATCCGAAACCAGGCACGGGGTGTGTTCGATCGCACGGTAGGCTTCGACGAACCTTCCGAGCTGCGCATCGTACCGCGCAACGTCGCAAGGGCTCGGCTCGACAATCGAGACGCGCGCGGCCCGCTCCCGCTGATTGAGCATCGCCGCGAACTCGGCCGCCACCTTTCGGTTCGCGATGTGGGACGCCCGCTCGCGCGCCTGCGGCAGCTTCCCCTGCTCGAAGAAGGCATCGGCAATCCGGGCCAGCAGGCCGGGAGTCGAACACGGCCTCACCTGCTCAGCGGTATTCAGCGCCCCATCGAGGTCGCCCGATCCGAGTTGGTGCGCGCCGAACTCCTCGATCGCCCGAACCACTTCGGGGAGCGGATGCTCCACCTCGATGCCGCCCACTCTCGCCGTCGCGGGGCAGCCGCGAGTCTGCCCAGAGGCACCCAGCAACGCGGTGGTGTCGAGTGCGCCGCGCAAATCGCCGCGGCCGGCCAGAGCGGCGGCAATTGCCTCGATCGCCCAGGCGTTCCTCGGCGCGACGAACCTCTCGGCCATGGCGGTGGCGCCCCGCACATCGCCGTTCTCGGCGCGAACTCTCACCACGTCCACGGCCAGCCCATATCGCGAAGGCGCGTCCGCATCCCACAGCCGGGCGGTCGCCATCGCGTCGTCGTAGTAGCCCTGCGTCGCTTGTTGGTTGAAGATCTCGAGCAGCGGTTCGGCGCTCCTGCCCAGCGTGGACCGTCCGGCCTCGACCGCCTCGCGCAGTATCTCCTGCGCCGAGACCGGCGTTTGATTCCGCATCCACACCGTCAGCCCGATGCCCGCTCCGATCGCGAGCACGACCGCCGCCGCTACGATTTTGAGTCGCATGGTTTGCTGCCCGTCAGCCGGCGGTGTAGAGCCCCATCCGCCGCTTCACGGTCTCGACCGTGGCATTGGCAATCGGCGCGACACGTTCGGCGCCCTCGCGCAGGATCCGATCCACGTAACCGGGCTCGGAAACAATCTCCTGGTAGCGCTTCTGCAACGGTTCGATCTGGCTCACCGTCATCTCGGCCACCTGTTTCTTCAGGTCGCCGTAGCGCATCCCGGCAAAGTGCGCGCGCAACTCGTCGCTGGTACAGCCGCTGAAGGCCTGGTAGATGCCGAGCAGGTTCTCGACGCCAGGGCTGAGGACGTCGAAATCCACCGCCGGGGCCGAGTCCGTCGTCGCCCGCATGATCTTCTTGCGGATCGTCGCCGGCGGATCGAGCAGCGCCACGGCGTGCCCGCTGCCCGTCGCCGACTTGCTCATTTTCTTGGCCGGGTCGTCCAGGCCCATCACGCGCGCGCCGAAAGTGGGCAGCGCGGTCGCGGGCACCACGAACGTGTCGCCGTAAAGCGAGTTGAACCGCTGCGCGATGTCGCGCGTCAGCTCCAGGTGCTGCGACTGGTCGTCGCCCACCGGCACAATCGCGGCCTGGTAGAGCAGGATGTCGGCCGCCATCAGCACCGGGTATTGCAGCAGCCCGTCGCCCACCGTTTCCTGAGTCGCGGCCTTCGCTTTGTACTGCGTCATGCGCTCCAGCCACCCGACCGGTGTCACGCAGGTCAGCATCCACGCCAGCTCGGCGTGCGCCGGCACTGCCGATTGCACCATGATGGCGCTCTCGTTCGGGTCGATGCCCGCGGCCAGGTACAGCGCCGCCAGTTCGACGATCTTCGAGCGCAGCTCGGCGGGGTCCTGGTAGAGGGTCACCGCGTGCAGATCGACGATGCAGAAGATGGTTTCGTAGTCGGGCTGTATCCGCACCCAGTTCTTCAGCGCGCCCAGGTAATTGCCGATGTGCAGATTACCCGACGGCTGCATTCCGGAGAAGACTCGTGGTTTCATGCTAGGGTTGAATCTCTAATCCTACGTTATGACAGACATGGACACAAACCCGATCGAGGCGACCGTCGAGAAGCTGGTCTATGGCGGCCAGGGGCTGGCGCGGCTGGAGGGGCGCGTCGCGCTGGTGCCCTTCGTGCTTCCCGAGGAGCGCGTCCGGCTGAAGCTCGAAGCCGAACGGCGCGGCGTGACCGAGGCCCGGCTGCTCGAAGTCCTCACGCCGGCGGCCGGCCGCACCAAACCGTCATGCCCGTTCTTCGTGCGCTGCGGCGGCTGCCATTATCAGCACGCGGAATACGCGGTGCAGCTCGAAGTGAAGCGCCAGATCCTGCGCGAGGTGTTGGCCCGCATCGGCAAGCTCGAAGCGCCCGCCGAGATCGCCACCATCTCGGGCGAGCCCTGGGGATACCGCAATCGCACCCAGCTTCACCTGGCAGGCGGCGAGATCGGCTTCTTCGGCACCGGCTCGCATCACCTGACGCCCGTGGACCGCTGCCCCATCGCCTCGCCACGCATCAACGAGGCGCTCACGGCGCTACGCGCGATGAAGGGAGAGCGCCGGTTCCCGGGCTTCATCACGTCGCTCGAGCTCTTCACCAACGAGACCGAGGTGCAGGTGAACGTGCTCGAAAGCGGCCGCCCGGTTTCCAAGCGCTTCTTCGACTGGTGCGCGGAGAAGATTCCCGGCTACGCCCCCGACGCCATCGAGTACCCTGTGGGCGCGGCCGTTTTCCGAGTGCATCACAAGTCGTTCTTCCAGGTGAACCGCTTCCTGATCGAGCCGCTGATCGCCGCCGCGCTCGAAGGAGCCGAAGGCGAGTCGGCCCTGGACCTCTATTCCGGCGTCGGCCTCTTTTCGATCGCGCTGGCCCGCCGATTCCGCAGCGTGACGGCGGTCGAGACCAGCGGCAGCGCCGTGCGCGACATGGAATTCAACGCCCAGCGAGCGGGCGTCCAGATCGAAACGCGCCGCGAACCGGTCGAGGCGTTTCTGGAAGCCGCGGAGAACGCCCCGGACTTCGTCCTGGCCGACCCACCCCGCGCCGGCCTGGGCAAGCACGCCGTCCGTGCCCTGCTCCGCC
>DATNLV010000213.1:0-5152 GCA_035602665.1 Bryobacteraceae bacterium
GCAGCCGCTCGGAGGGAGTGGCACGTCTGTCGTCGAGGGCCATCACCCGCGCGGCGATGAACTTTCCGTAGAAGCGGAACCCGAGCGCGAACGTGCAGGCCGCGGCCAGCACCAGCCACATGCTGTTGATGGCTTCGCCGCGATGGAGCGCGATCGCCCCCAGCGCGAGGGCAGCCACCACGGATACCGCCGCCCAGAGCAACCAGCCCATGGTTCGTTTCATGTCGTTATCGGCCCGTGGCGTTCTCCACGTTGAACCCCTCCACCACAATCCTAGGCTTCTCGCCCCGAGTGTCGGCGTCCTCCAGTTCCGTCCGGATCGTCAGCCGCTCGTCCGGCATCAGGGCCACGTAGTTGTCGCTGTAGAGCGCCGGCAGGATGCGGTCTCCGGTGATCTCTCGCACGGCCTTCACCCGCACCATCAGCGCGGGCGCCTGCGACACGTTGTGCAACTCGGTCGTTAGCAGCCAGCGCGCGCCCTGACGGTCCACGCGCGTCTCGGCTTCAATCTTCACCGGAGGAAGCGCGCGGATGGCCCGGTAGTCGCCCTCCCGCACGCCGCGCAGATAGAAATTGGTGGAGACCACTTCGCCCCCGCGGGTCAGGCTCAGGCGCAGGAAATGCGTGGCCGAAAGGCCCTCTGGATACTCCATGTGAATGGGCGAAGCGGTGCCGTCCTCGATGCTATCGAGCATCGCAGTTTTGTCCCAACGCCGCGAGCCATCCATGTTCAGAATCTCGGCGTGCGCCGTCAGCGCGCGCGCATTCCCCGCGCTGTAATTCACCACCTCCACCATGTCCGTCAGCGGGTTCCACTGTATGTGCAGCGGTTCGCACGCCTTCTTGGCGCCGAAGTAGCCCGCGCCCGGATTGAGGTAGTAATCGTAGGTCTGCCACAGCAGCGACGGCCACGCCGAGTGGCTCATCCAGATCAGCAGGCCCATGCGGTCCTTGCTCTCGCCTTCGAACATCCCGCGATACGCGTCGTAGTCCACGAACTGGGCCAGGTTCACCCAATCCGCGAGCTTATCCGCCCCGCCATATCCCCGATCGACGGCCTCGTGGAAAATGTCGCTGACGAAGTGCAGGTCGAAATCGTGCAGCGGCCACATGCTGCCAGGCGGCCACAGAGCCGGTAGCGGCATCATAGCGCGCACGCTCTCGAGCGCCGGAACATCGGGCGACCCCATCTCGCTGTGCAGCTTCACCGGCGCGTTGGCGAAGTAATGCATTCGCGGTTCGACGCGGTACGGACCCTCGCCGCTCACCACCCCGTGCGCCGAATTGGAAATGTAGTGCAACGCGGGATCGAGTTCCGACTGTAACGCGCGCAGTCCGTCGTCGAGCGGCTTCGGCGGATTGCCCTCGTTGCGGCCGCAGTAGAGCCCCAGCGAGGGATGGTTGCGAATCCGCAGCAGGGTGTCGCGCGCGTTGGCGAGGAACAGCGCGTTGTCGTCCGGGTCCGGCCCGTCCCAAGGATTCGCGAGCCAGAAATCCTGCCACACCACGATCCCGTTCCGGTCGCAGGCCTCGTAGAACGCATCGTCGCCGATCTGCCCCACCCAATCGCGAATCATGGTGAAGTGCAGGTCGCGGTGGTACCGCAGCGCGGCCTCGAAATCGCGCGCGCGATACCGCAGCATCGATTCCGCGAACCCCCAGTTCCCTCCGCGCGCGATGAACCGCCGCCCGTTGATCCAGATCTTCAACGCGCCGCCGTCCTCGCTGTAAGTGAACTGCCGCACGCCGGCCTGAAACGTCACCACGTCCGAAGCCTCGAATTGCAGCTGCACCGGATATAGATAAGGATCGCCGTAGCCGTTCGGCCACCACAGCTTCGGGTTCGGCAGATCAAGCGCCACCTTCACGGTCTTCACGGCCGAGGCGTCCAGCGTCACCGCGGTCTCGAACGGCGTCTCGCCGAAATGCCCGCGCAGCGTTCCGCTCACCGGCGTCGCGTCGAGATTCCGCAGCGTCGCTTCAATCGTAACCTCGGCCCGCGAGGTGTCGGGCAGCGGCAGCGTGGTCGTGACGTACGGGTTCTCGATCTTCACCGTGCCGCTCTGGCTCAGAGACACGCCGGCCCAGATGCCGGTGTCGCGGCCGCGGATGGTCGACATCCAATCCCAGCCGATCGAAGCGTGATACGTGGGGTTATCCGCACCCAGCGCTCCGCCGTTGGCGATATCGCTCTCAAGCCCCTTCTCCTTGACGCTCCCCGGCGTGGCATTCTTCTCGACGCGCACGGCCACGGCGTTCAGCGCCCCGGGACGTATGCGGTCCGTCACGTCGAAGCGGCCCCGCATGAACGCGCCCTCGATGCGCCCGATCTTCGCGCCGTTCAGAAACACATCGGCCTTCCAGTTGATGCCGTCGAAGTTCAGCCAGACGTGCCGGCCCTTCGCCACGGCGGGCGCGACGAACTCGTCGCGATACCAGAAATCCGCGTAGAAGAAGGAATCAGAAATCATGTTCTGGTTGTCGCCGTAGTTCGGATTGGCGAGCGCGCCATCGTTCCAATAACTCACCAGCGTTGTCGCGGGAACGGTGGCGATCATCCAGTCTTCGTTCCGGTATCCGGGCTGGGAAACCTCCGCGCCGGAGCCATGTACCAGCGAGTCCCGCTGGAGGCGCCACGCGCCGAGCCCAGTCGCAACGGGCTTCGCTGTCGGAACCAGGCCGCCCTGCCCGTACACTTCGAGCTCGCTCAGGATGTACCCCTCGGGCGACGCCGGCCGCGTCATCAGGATGCGCACGTACCGGCCCGTCGCCGGCTGCGCGAGCTTCACATCATCGACCTCGGACAGCGGTGCGAGCGTGGTCCACCCCTCGGCCCAGTCCGAGACCTGGATCGATCCTGCCGCCGCTCGCCGGATCCAGGCTAGCGCCACGCGGTCGAAGGTGCAGCGGGCGCCCAGGTCCACATACACCCACTCCTCGCCGCTCCCGGCGCTCATCCACGCGCTGGTGAACTGGTAGGGACCGCCCACGTCCAGCCTCTGGTTGTGGTCGAAGAATGCCACCTCGTTGGCGCGCCACGCCTGCACGTTGGGCGCTTGGAACGCCACCCGGTAGAAGCGGCTCCGCGCGGGCGCCGCCAGCGCGACGGACCACTGGTAGTCTCTTGCGGCCTTCTCCGCGCCCGTTTTGCGCCCTAGTTCTTTCCACGTCCGCTCGTCGTCCGAGCCGGAGACCGTGCAGGTCCATCGCGCCGTGTCCCGCGCGAATCCCTGTGGCCGCGCGAAGACGTCCAGCCGGTCCACCTCCGGCGCGCCGTCGCCGCCTTCGAGCCCCACCGTGACCCACGGGTGCGGCCCTTTCATCTCCACGCCGGTAACGAGGTTGCGATCGAGAACCAGTTCCCGTTCCTGCTTCGGCAGCAGCCCGCGCTCGCTGACCGAAGTCGAAACCCATCGCGGCAGCCGCATGTCCTTGATCCCGTCGGTCACCAGTTGCGCGGTGAGGTTGTAGTCGTAGCTGCTCGAATGGTAGGCCGGCCGGTGCAGCGCCAGGTTGCGGTACGTCGTCGCGTCCGTAACCATCGCCGGCCCGGCATACTCCGCCGGACTGCCCGGATACACGCCCACGCCGCGCGTGTACTCTTGCGCGCCCATGCCCAGGGCCGCGCCCAGGCCGATCAGCAGGACTCGTCGCATGCTCACGGTTTCTCCTTCGTGACCGATTTCAGGTACACGAACCTGCTGTCCCTGAACTCGTATTAGTGCGTGCCGTCGTCGCCTTCCTTTTCGTTTCGCTCGCCAATGAAGACGATGAGCCGGCTGGCGAGCCGGAACTCGATCGGCTCCTGCACTTCGACGGGCCAGCAACAGATCGTGTGCGGAAGCCAGGACACCTTGCCCGTGTTCGCGTCGATCGCGGCGCCCATGACGCAGCCGGCCCCGCACCCCCATTCGGCCAGGACGAAATGGCCCGCGAAGTTCGGCTTCTCCGCGGCGGCTTCCCGGAGCATGGTGCGAAACTTCCTGTCACCGGGCGAGGCGAGCACTACGGGCGCGTTCTTGCCCTTGTAAGCCTCCGTGGCCGGATAGTCCTCGAATCGCGGCGCCGGTTTCTGCGCGACCAGCAGGCCGAGCGCCCCGCTCAGACCGATCAGCAGAACTCGTCTCATTCCCACCTCGAAGGCCGTCGAACAACCGGCTGCTAAACAGCGTACCCTACTCAGACAGGAGACTTGCGTCATGAATCATCCGGCTACTCGCCGAACCTTCTTTCAACGCAGCGCACTTGTGACCGGAGGCTTCCTGCTTCCCAACGAGGGAGCGCAGTCCGCCCCGCCCAACGAAACCATCAAGACCATCCGGAGCCTGCGCAGCATCCACGGCAACTTCCTCGACAAGCCGATCCCCGAGCAGGCGCTCGAGACCATCCTGCAGTCGAGCCTCCGCGCCGCCAACGCTTCGAACAATCAGAGCTACTCCATCATCGTCGTCAAGAACCGGCCCATGATGAAGTCGGTCTGCGGTTACCAGGGCGGATGCGTGCTGGTGTACTGCGCCGACTACACTCGCCTGAAAGTCTGCGCGGAGACGATGGGATACTCCTACGATCCCAAGACCATCGTGGATTTCGTCACCGCCAGCACCAACGCCACCCTCGCCGCGCAGACCGCCGTCATCGCCGCCCGGTCGCTGGGCATCGATTCCCTGCTGACCAACGGCATCCATCGCGGCGACATGGACCGGCTGTGGAAGCTGCTTGACCTGCCCCCGACTCACTGCTTCCCCGTCATCGCGCTCGTCCTGGGCTATCCGACGCAAGAGCCGGATCATCTGAAGGGACGCCTGGACGGCCCCGGTGTCATCCATAGCGAGAAATATCACGCGCTGACCAAAGATGAGGTGGGCGAGATCATTCTGAAATACGACGACAAGAACCGGCGCCTGGCCCTCAACGACGATTGGGGCGGCAAGTACAAGCACTACCTCGACTGGTTCTTCGGGGACTGGATGGGACTGCGCTCGAAGCCGGCGGACCAGGAAACGCAGATGCTCCGCCTTTTTGAAGCGCAGCCGCTTCGTCGAGCCGCCGCAGGTCTGACCGATACCCCGTGGCGCACGCTTCAGCGTGCCGTGTCGGCACTCGTGCCGACACAAATGCTACCGCGCCGCCAACTCGACCCTGGCCGGCCGTA